>DATKZW010000085.1:0-5610 GCA_035527775.1 Sumerlaeia bacterium
GACGGATTCCGCGGCGCGGAAGGCGGATCCTCATGGAACCCACCACTGTCCTCACCGTCGCGGTCTGCGTCGCGGTCCTGTTTCCCCTCGTCTGGTTCATCGCCACGTACAACACCCTCGTCCGGCTCCGCAACCACTGCCGCGAGTCGTGGTCGGGGATCGATACGGAGCTCAAGCGGCGCTACAACCTGATCCCCAACCTCGTCGAGACGGTCAAGGGCTACGCGACCCACGAGCGCGAAACGCTTGAGCGGGTCACCGAGGCGCGCAACCGGGCGCTGGCCTCGACCGGCTCCCCCCAGTCGCAGGCGCGGGATGAGAACGCGCTCGTGGGCACGCTGAAATCGCTCTTCGCCGTCGTCGAAAACTACCCGGACCTCAAGGCGAGCGAGCACTTCCTGAAGTTGCAGGACGAGCTCGCCAACACCGAGGACCGCATCCAGGCCGCCCGCCGCTTCTACAACGCCAACGTGCGGGACCTGAACACGCGCGTCGAGGTGATTCCCTCGAACATCGTCGCGAGCCTCTTCGACTTCCAGAAAGAGGAATACTTCGAGATCGAGAGCGCCTCGGAGCGCGTCGCGGTGGACGTTCGGATCTAACCGAGAGGACAAGTCTCGATGCCAGGCCCGGTCATCGCCCTGATTGTCGTTGTTGTCGTTGGCTTCATCGTTTTGAGCGCCTACCTGGCGGCGAAGCGGCGCAAGGCGCTCACGGCGTGGGCGAAATCGAAAGGCCTCCGCTTTTCCGCGGACAAGGACCGCGGCATGGACGAACGGTTCTCAGGATTCAAGTGTCTGCGCCAGGGCTCGAACCGCTACGCTTGCAACGTCATGCAGGGAGACTGGTCGGGACGCGAAATCACCGCTTTCGACTTCCACTACGAGACCCATTCGACGGATTCGAAGGGGAGACGTCAGACGCGCCACCACCGCTTCTCCGCCGTCATTCTCGAGAGTGAACTCCCATTGAAGCCCCTCTTCATCCGCGCCGAATCAATCTTCGACAAGCTCACCGAGTTCTTCGGATTCGACGATATCGACTTCGAATCGGCGGAATTCAGCCGCAAGTTCTACGTCAAGGCTGAAGACCGGCGGTGGGCCTACGACGTGATCCACGCGCGCACCATGCAGTTCCTGCTCGACAGTCCCGCCTTCACCATCCAGCTTGACGGCCGCCACGCCATCGCGCACCGTTCTTCCACCTTCGGCGTCGACGAGTTCCAGGGCGCGGCGGACGTCGTCCGCGGAATCCTCGACCGCTTTCCCGACTATCTGGTGGAGCAACTCAAAGGGGAAGGTTGACCCTCGCGCCCCCCTTCCCGGCCAACGGACCCTGACACATGCCCCTTTTCACAAGACGTCGCCTCCTCAAAGCCCTCGGCGTCGCCGTTCTCCTTTTGGGCGCCGGGCTGCTTCTCTTGGTCTGCACGGTTCCCTCGCAGCGCGTTGAGCCGATGAGACGGGAAAAACTCGCCCGAGCGCTCTTTCGCGTCGCCGCTTTTGTGCGCGTGCCCGCCTATCCGCCCGCCGAGCTCTTCCTGCCTCCGAGAAAACACCGCTACACCATGGCCCACACCGTCGCGACCTGTCTTCTCGCTCCGTTCATCTGGTACGCGGTCTGGTTGTATGCGCGCCGCGTGTGGCGGGGGGTCGCAGGGGTCCGGCGTTCGACCGACGACGAGGAAGAGGAGATCGAGCGGCCCGACCGGCGGCGCTTCATCCTGGCTACGGCCGCGGTGGCCGGGCCCTGCGTCGTCGGAGGCGGTCTGGGAGCGTACGGCGTGCTGATCGAGCCCCAGAGGCTTCAGGTTCGCCGCTATCGGATCGGCATCCGGGACCTCCCGAGGGACCTCGAGGGATTCCGCATCGTCCACGTTTCCGATACCCACTATGGCCCTTTTGTCAGCAAGGAGTATCTCGAGAGCGTCATCGAAGAAGCGAACGCTCAGGAGGGGGATTTCATCATACTCACGGGGGACTACGTGCATCGCACCCCGCGGGCGATCCGCCCCGGGATCGGGCTCCTTGCCGCGCTCCGCAGCCGCCTCGGGGCGGCCGCCGTCCTCGGCAACCACGACCACTGGGAGGGAAGGAAGGCGTGCCGCGCGGCACTCGAGCGGATCGGGATTCCCGCGATCGAGCACAGCCCGCGTTTCATCTCCCGCGATGGCGTCTCGGAGACCCCCAAGCCCGGAGAGTCGATCTGTCTGACGGGGGTGGGGGACCTGTGGGCGGGCACGGTGTCCTTTGAGAGGGCCCTCAAGGGCGTTCCCGCCGAGACCCCGCGAATCCTCCTCGCCCATCATCCCGACACCGCCGAACAGGTTCCGCCGGGCGCTCGCGTGGACCTCATGTGCAGCGGCCACACGCACGGCGGCCAGGTGCGTCTTCCGTGGATCGGG
The DNA here is from genome assembly GCA_035527775.1 of Sumerlaeia bacterium. Lineage (GTDB taxonomy): Bacteria > Sumerlaeota > Sumerlaeia > UBA8349 > UBA8349 > DATKZW01. The sequence continues at coordinate 2,405 of DATKZW010000085.1, forward strand.
ACGCCGATGGTGCCGAGTTCTTACGGGCAGCATTACGCGGGCGGTCTCTGTCAGGGGCCGCGCTGCCGCGTTCTGGTCTCGCGGGGAGTGGGCATGGCGATCCTGCCGGTCCGCCTCGGCGTTCCTCCCGAAATCGGCGTGATTGAACTCACCCAAGAGGAGCGCGCTTAGCCCGCGCCGCACCATTCCACGCCCTGCATTGTCTCATGATTGCCCCAGGGCGCCGACAATGGTCGGTATCGCCTGCTGGAAAGTGCTCCTGTGGAACTGAAACCGGTTCTCCAGGGCTCTGCCGACGAGTTTGCGGAAGCGGACCTCGACCGTCCCATCTTCGTCCGGATTGAAGACCCAGAAACGTTTGATCCTTGTGGGGCTGTCCGCACCCAGAGCGAACAGGTACCGAAAAAAGGAATCGGTTTCTGGCAGCGAGTATCCGATCACAAAGATGTTCTGGGCGCTTGCAAGTTCCTCCGCAGCTTTTCTCCATACAGAGGCGATCTGCCTGTGCCGCTGAGCCTTGTCCCAGGTCGGAGGAATAAGAACGGGAGGACCGGACAGCGGCTGGTCACAGTGTGATTCCTCGCCCAATCGCGAGCCCAAAGGAAGATACACTCTGTCTGGAAGGTGAAGGATCCGCGTCACCGCGGTTACGTCCCTCGGAACAATCGCCTCGCATTTCCGGCATGTACCCCAGTTCACCGAGCCATGCAGTTTCAAGTAGGGGCACTTTCCCGACCTGGCCTGCGATGGCAACCAGTAATCGTAGGGAATCTCGTGTGAGGAGAGGGAAACATCAAGAGCCAGATCATAGTTGAACGTGAGAAACGCCAGTTCAGGTCGCAGGTGCGGTGGCCTGTCAGAGCGGGTCAGATCTCGAATGGACGCCGCAAAGACCCCATAAGGAGGAGGCGAGCCGATATGCCCTTTCTCCACGGGGAACTCGATGGCACACTCGAGAGTCTTAAAAACGAGCGTTATCATGGATTCTCTGAGCTTCTCGATGCTTTCCGGCTTGCGGTTGGCGAGCTTGCCCAGGGTCTGGGCCATTTCAATTGCCCCGAAAAGCACTTCGATGTTGTCCAGATCCAGGAACGACTTGAAATGGACCGTTCGGAGTTCCGAGATCGCTGAGAAGACGTCCTCGAAGGCCGCTTCCGCCCCGGAGATGGCCTTTCTCTGCACAGAGTAGATCTCCTCGGCGCGGTCCAGGAAATCGCTCATCAAAGGGCCGCCGGCCTGTCTGGATGCGCCGGCCCCGAGAATGAAGAGAGTCTTCATGGTTTGTTGCCTCCCAGAGTTGGCGCTTGTGAGATTGGGGCAGGGCGTCCAGCGATCAGGTCGGCCACGTGTACTGCTCCCGTAGATCATTCATTTCCGAGTGTCGAACCACTCCCTCATGCTGCAGTCGACCGACGACGATGCCGGGGGCGACGCCGTTCTCCCGGGCGAACGCGGTAACCTGAGCGCGGGAAAGGAACGTGCGCTGAGCGAGCCGGGAAAAGGCGGCGCGGGGAATCAGGGAATCAGCCGCGAAGGAGTCGGCCTCGGATTCCTCCTTCGTCTCAAGCCCCTCGCGGTACTCGACGAAAGTCTTCTTGCGGTGCCGCAAGATGTGGGCGAGTTCGTGGAAGAGGCTGAACCAGAAGACATCTGCCCATCTGTAGCGCAGGCTCAGGATCACGAGCGCTTTGTCAGGTCGCAGCCATTCCGTCGCTCCGTTGACGTACGTCTTCGCGAGATGCGGAAGGACCGCGACGGCGACCCCGCAGCCCGCGCAGATCTCGCGCAAACGCGGCTCGAACACTGGGGGGGACGGGAGCGTTAGGCGGCGCAGCTGGGGAATTGCGCGTCGCAGCCGAGACTCGTCGTAGGGTTGCGTCTCGATGTCCTGAGCCAGAATCTCGCCTCGGCGGATCCAGGCGGCGATTGCCTCGGGGGAAGCGGCGTGCGCCCCCGATTTCCGGTAGGCGGCGTCGTGAAAGGTGCGAACTAGGCTGAGAGAACTCACGGCAAAGTACTCCTGCAAAGCCTGTACCCGCTCGCGCCCGTCGCGCGTCGCGCGGACCCACCCCAACTTCGCCATCTCCGTGTAAGGGAAGCGTCTGGCCAGGGATTTCTCGTCTTCGAACTGCTTCGCTCTGGCCAGCCGCGCGACTGTCTCGTCGTACTGGGTCTGGAGACTCATCCAGAAATGGGCCGGCACGCCCAAAACCGATTCGAGACGCAGAGCCGTCTCGGCTGTTATGGCCTTCTTGCCTTGAATGATCTCATTCACGTTGTCGGGGTACCTGCCCAAGCGTCTCGCCAGTTCGGCCTGGCTCATTCCGCGCGATTCGATCGTCTCGCGAAGGGTCTCGCCCGGCGGAACGGCAAAGTCTGGCTGGTAGGGCCGGTCGGCTGTGCTAATCATGATAGTCCTCCACTCCCAAGACAACGACCGCCGTGACCTTCCTCAGATCAGGGCCGTTCTGCGTCTCGTATTGCTCAGGGTCGTTCGCGGGCGCGAATCGCATGCGGTATCCCGCATGAAGCAACACAGCGTATTGCCCCCGATAGTCCCGCTCCAAGGGATGCGGTCGGGCTCCCGGCGCAAGGGTTCGGAGGAGGCCGAGATTCTCCGCCGCCTGCAGCTCGCCCAGGCGTTGTCCGATCTTCGTCATGACCTGCGGCCCCCACGCGCGGCTTCCAATTCTGAAGACTTCGCACTGTCTCCGGAGTTTCTCGGTCTTGAAGGCAACTCGCATCGCGCGGACGCCTGGTCCCGAGCCAAGGCCTCGGGTCGCTATCCATTAGTCTTATGGACTAACGGTTTTCTCATGTCAAGCGGAAAAAGGCACGCGGCCAAGATTTGCCCCTTGCTCTGCCGTCCAAGGACAGAAAGGGGCAAAACGGCGGGACCGTCAAGCGGAGGTCCAAGGACTGTCGGCGGCGATGCCCGGAGAGAGCGGGGTCGTCATGCCAAGATTGCCCGGTCGTAAGACGATTTCATGGTACGTCGACTCTGTCGTACGACGGATCCGTCGCGGATCGTCTGGCGGGACCGTGTCTCTCGGCGGGCCTGGCGGCGATGGGCGGTCCGGCGCCGGGATCGCGTCGGCGCCACGGCTCAGACTCCTTCGGGAGGCGCCGCAAACGCCGGCTTCCGCGTCTCCCATCGCCCGCGCGTGAAGTCATCGCCCGCGCGTGAAGTCGGGGCATTGGACGGG
>DATKZW010000086.1:0-2135 GCA_035527775.1 Sumerlaeia bacterium
CTCGTCCAACTGCTCGTTGATTTCCAACTGGATCGACGCGCGGTTGTCGTCGGAGTTGACGTCGCTCGACGCTTGGACAGCCAGCTGTCGGATTCTCTGGGAGATCTCGGTGTAAGTGTCGATCGCCCCTTCCGCCGTCTGGATGAGGCTGATTCCGTCGTCGGCGTTGCGGACTGCCTGGTTCAGGCCCCGGATGCGCGTACGCAGATTCTCCGAGATGGCCAACCCGGCCGCGTCATCGCCCGCTCGGTTGATCCGCAGCCCCGATGAGAGACGCTCCATCGCCTTGTTCAAGGCCAGCGTGGACTTGTGCAGATTGCGTTGTCCGTTGATGCTCGGAACGTTGGTGTTGATGACCAGTCCTGGCATGGCTCCATCCTCCGTGTCTTTACAGTGCGCTCCCGCGCTCCATCTCTCCTCGGCGAGTTTGGGTCGCCCGCCGAATGCGGGTCGGCCCGTGGGGAGTATGGCGACAGCCGGCCTGCACATGCTGTCGACCCGGAGACCGGATACGTCCGTTTTCCCGGCCCTCCGCGGCTGGCACCGGCAGGCGCAAGGCCGATGCCAAGAGCGGGCGGCGGATGCGAAAAGAGCCGGAAACGCCCCGCCCTACCGCCCGACGGACCGCTCAACACTCTATGGCGAGGGAATATAAGTCCAAGAAAATCACCAATCCATGCGGAGCAAAAGAGAAAGACCCGAAACATCTCTTGTCTCGGGTCTTCCGGGCGTTGCTCGGCGTCTTGCCGCTTTTCGCGGCAAAACTTGCCGAGAACTTCTTCCCTGCGACACGGAATCCTCTTCCCCGCAACTCACCCCAAATTGTAGAGCCCGGCCCGGCCCAGATATTGCGCCGCGGAGCCCAGCTCCTCCTCAATGCGCAGCAACTGATTGTACTTGCAGATGCGGTCCGTGCGCGAGGCTGACCCCGTCTTGATCTGGCCGGCGTTCGTGGCGACGGCCAGGTCGGCGATGGTCGTGTCCTCCGTTTCGCCGGAGCGGTGCGAGATGACCGCCGTATAGCACGCGCGTTTGGCCATCTCCACGGCGTCCAGCGTCTCGGTGATCGTCCCGATCTGGTTGACCTTCACCAGGATCGAGTTGCACACGCCCATCTCGATCCCTTTGCGAAGGAATCTCGTGTTCGTCACGAACAGATCGTCGCCAACGACCTGGACCCTATCCCCCAGCGCCTCGGTCAGTAGTCTGAAGCCGTCCCAGTCGTTCTCGTCCAGGCCATCCTCGATCGACAGGATGGGGTACTTCTCGCAGATCCCCTTGTAGTACTCCACCATGGCCGCTGAGTCCTTCTCCGGCTTCTTCTCAGCAGCCATCAGGTACAAACCCTTCTTCTTGTCGTAGAAGGAGCTGGCCGCCGCATCGAGGGCGATCATGACCTGTTCGCCCGCGGCGTACCCCGCCTTGTCGATCGCTTCGAGGATAACCTCAATAGCCTCAGCATTGGATCCGAGATTCGGAGCGAAACCGCCCTCGTCGCCAACCGCCGTGCTCAACCTGCGGCCGGAGAGAACTTTCTTCAGGCTGTGGAAGACCTCGGCCCCGCAACGGAGCGCTTCGGCGAAGCTCTCGGCTCGCACCGGCTGGACCATGAACTCCTGAATGTCAACGTTGTTGTCTGCATGGGCGCCTCCATTCAGGATGTTGAGCATCGGCATGGGCAGAACCTTGGCGTTGACTCCCCCGAGGTACTGGTACAAGGGCATTCCCAACGAGTCGGCCGCCGCTCGGGCGACGGCCATCGAAACCCCCAGAACCGCGTTCGCACCCAGGTTGCTCTTCGTCTCCGTCCCGTCCATTTCCAGCATGTGCCGATCGATCAGGACTTGCTCGGTGGCATCCATGTCCTGCAGTTCCGGCGCGATTCGGGTGTTGACGTTGTCCACCGCCTTCCTCGTTCCCTTGCCCAGATAGCGGCTCTTGTCCCCGTCGCGCAGTTCGAGCGCTTCGTTCTCGCCCGTCGAGGCGCCCGAGGGCACTGCGGCGCGTCCCCGCGCCCCGCTCTCTAAGAGGACTTCCACCTCGAGCGTGGGATTGCCGCGCGAATCCAGGATTTCGCGCGCGTGGATGTCAACGATCGTCGTCATGTCTATCTCCTCTCCATGCAGTGACAATTT
>DATKZW010000087.1:0-6154 GCA_035527775.1 Sumerlaeia bacterium
ATTCATCGCCTGCTCTTCGTCGGCGTGCTTGCCGCGCCCATCCTCTTCGTCGGGGAGCGGGCGCGCGTATGGTGGATCATCGGGGTCCTCTTCATCCATGATTCCCTGCTTCATCTGGGAGCGCCGATGTGGATGTCTTGGATGGGGGATCTGGTTCCGGAGAACTCACTGAACCGCCTTTGGGGACTCCGACAACGCTCGGTGACCGCGGCCAATGTGGCAGGCGCCATGATTGCCGCCGTGGTCATGGGCTGGTTTGAGGGCAGGGGGCAGGTGATCCTTGGCTTTTCCATCCTGGCGGGGGCGGGCGTTGTTGCCGGCGTCGTTGACATTCTCCTGTTCTGGTTCATACCCGAGCCGCCCCCCGAGCGCGAGGAGGGGGAGCCCCTTTGGCGAACGATTCTCCAACCGTTGGTGGATCGACACTATCGGCCCTTCGTGTACTTCATGCTGTACTGGTATTTTTCCCTGATGCTGGCGGCGCCCTTCTTCACCCTCTACATGATCGAGTCTTTGCGACTGTCGGCCTTCTATGCGCAGGCAATCACCGTTTGCGCACTGATCGGCATCGTGATCTCCTCGCGCTTCTGGGGCTTGGTCTGCGACACGTACGGAAACCGTCCGGCCCTTCAGATCGCCCTTCTGGGCAAGCCTTTCACCATCCTAGCCTTCGTCTTGGCGCCGCGCATTCCCGCCTTCACCATTCCCTGTCTGGCGATCTCCTATCTCTTTGACGGGATGTTGAACGCCGGACTGGTGTTGGCCATTCAGGGCATCATGTTCCACGCCAGCCCGCGGCGGAACCGCACCATGTATATTGCGACGATGAGCTTCCTGGCCGTGGGCTTGGCGGGAGGGATCGCCCCGCTCATTTCCGGCAAGGCGATTGATGCCCTCGAGGGCTTCTCCTCCAAGTTCTGGATATACGACTTCAACATCTACCACGTCGTCTTCGTCGTCAGCATCCTTCTCCGGCTCGGAGCGCTTTATTTCGCCGCACGCGTCCCGTCTCGCAGGCTCGTGCCCATGCGCGCGGTCCTGGGCCAGATCTGCCAATGGAGGGTGATCCAACTGTTCTCGGCGCTTCGCCGGCTCGAGAAGTCCGACAGCGGGTGGGTTCGCGCCCGAGCGGCCAGGCGCTTGGGCTCTCTTCGCAACCCATTGGCGATCAGCGGGCTCATCGAGGCGTTGGAGGACACAAGCAAAACCGTGCGTCGCGCCGCGATCGCCGCCCTCGGCAAGATCGGAAATGCAGACGCCGTCGAGCCGCTGGCTCTGGCTCTGCGCGACCCGTCCCTGGGCATGCAGTCGCCCGCCGCTCGCGCGCTGGGCCGCATCGGGGGCCATGAGCCGCTGCAGGTGTTGCTTAAGAACCTGAGCAATCTGGACAAGGAATCGCTGTGTTGGACCATCGACTACTTGGGGGAAAAGGGCGACAGCGTCGCGCTCTTGCCCCTGATCTGTCTCCACGGGGAAGCGTCGGACTCTGAGGTGCAAGACCGGATCATCCGTTCTCTTTCCAAGATCAGCAACGCCGTCTCCCCTCAGGAAGTGATGGCCCTCTTCGACAGCGAGAGGCGGCCGGGACTTCGCCCGTAGGAACCTTGGGAGACGCCCAGACGCGCCCCCCGGCCGCCGGACCCGCCTCGGGGCGCGCCGGCGCCGTTTCGGCCAAGACGCGGCGGCGCGGCCCGTCACCAGTAGATGAAACGCTGGAAGATGGTTTTCTCGTGGTCCGTAAGTTGGTCGAGATCCGGGACGAGGTAGCGGTTCTCTTCCGTGTCCAGGAGGATCTTGCCGTTGTGGCCGTAGTCCTGCGCGCGATCGGATTGCCAGCGCAGGAGGAATTCCATCGGCCCGAGATCCGTGAGCACTTTGAATTCGAGCAGTCCGTGGAACAGTTTGATGTCTTCGATCTTCAGGATGGTGTGGACGAAATACCTCTTCAGCAAGGCCTCGCGGACGAGTTGCTGCGTCTCTTCAGGCCAGTCCTTCAGAGACCGGATCAAGCCGACCTCCACTTCGCGTTTCTCGTGGTCCAGGTACCGCAGGGAAATGTACCTGTCGGGGAAGTGAACGGGCAGGCAACGGAGGGCGAACGTCCCGCAATAGATGTTCTCCTTGGGCACCGTGACGTGGAGCGTTTTCAGGTTGCCGAGGTGGATGTGGGCGTTCTCGGGGGTCAACCAGCGAGAATGGTGGCCGCGCGGGTCGGGAAGAGGCCCGTCCGTTTGCCAGTCGCTGGCCACGGGCGCCATCCTGGCGCTGGCGAGGGCGAGATCCGCCGTCGGGGCCATTTGTCCCTGGATGCGCAACAGGCGGGCATAGATGCCGTTTGCCTCAATCAGGCGCTGATGCGTCCCCTCTTCGGCGATTCTCCCGCCCTCGATTACGACGATTCGATCGGCGCTTTGCAGTGTGCTAAGGCGGTGCGCGATGGCGATGGTCGTTCGGTTGCGGGTCAGCTCGGCGAGTGCGGCTCGTATGGCGGCCTCGCTCTCGGCGTCCACCGAGCTGGTGGCTTCGTCGAGGATCAAGATCCGGGGATTCATCAACAGGACGCGCGCGATGCTGACGCGCTGGCGTTCGCCGCCCGACAGGCCGGCGCCGCGCTCCCCCACCCACGTGTCGTAGCCGTGAGGCCGGCTTACGACGAAGTCATGGGCGTTGGCGGCCTTTGTCGCCCCGATGACCGTTTCCACTTCGGCCTGCGGCCGGCCGTAGGTGATGTTCTCCCAGATGCTGCCGCGGAAAAGAAAAGGATCCTGGAGCACAACGCCCACCTGCTCTCTCAGGTCCTCGCGCCGGATCTTCCGGATGTCCACCCCGTCAATGCGCACGCGGCCTTCGTTCACGTCGTAGAAGCGGCAAAGGAGGTTCACGAGGGTTGTTTTCCCCGATCCGCTCGGTCCGACAACGCCGATCATCTCCCCAGGTCGAATCTCCAAACTGACGTCTCGCAGCACGGGGGAGTTGCGGTCATAGCCGAAGGTCGCCCCGTCAAAGTGAATATGCCCCTGAATCTGCTCGATCGGCTCCGGCGTCTCTGCGTCGGCAATGTCGACCGGCGTATCGAGGATCTCAAAGATGCGGTTGGCCTGCGTCACGAACTGAGTCAGCCAGTTGGTGAACTGCGTCAGGGTTCCCAAAGGTCCGTAGAACATCCAGAGATAGCCGAAAAAGGCCATCAGTTTGCCGAGCGTCATCTGGCCCGCGAGCACGTCTCGGCCGCCCATGTACCACACGATCCAGCCGCCCAACTGGAAGACCAGCGCCATCGTCGGGTTGAAAAGAGCCGTCGAATAGTCGACGCGTCGTCTCGCCCAGCGCAGGTAATCGCTGGCGCCCGACAGGCGATCCGACTCACGCTTCTCCTGGCCGAAGGCCTTGACCACGCGAATGCCCGACAGAGTGCCGGACAGCATTCCCGCCTGCTTGCTGGACGCGTCCCAGAAGCGATAGTAACGCGGGTAGATCTTCTTCCAGAAGAAAACGCTGCCTATGAGAACGAATGGCGCGGGGATCAGCGTGTAGAAAGCCAGGTTGACGTTCAGAGAGAACATCATCGCCCCGACGCCAACGACCATGAGGAGCTGAAACAGGAAGCCGCTCGTCAGTTGCTGGACGAAGCCGTGAAGGGCCTCCGTGTCGTAGGCCACGCGCGCCACCAGCGACCCGACCTGCTGCTTGTCGTAGTAGCCGACCGAGAGTTTCTCCAGATGCTGGACCAAACGGCTCCGCACATCGAAGGTCATGGCCGTTCCGACGCGACTGGCAAGTCGGCCGTTGAGAACATTCACAACCATGCGCAGAAGCTGGGTCAAAGCGAGAATGGCGACCACCTGGAGCAGCAAACCCAAGTGGCGGCGCGTAAGCGCGGGATCGGACTGGAACTTGACAGCGGCCTCAGGAGAGCCGGGCAGCACATTGTCGACGAGATACCCCGTCAGACGGGGGCCGATGAGGTCCAACCCAATCCCCAGGAGGAGCAGACTCATCATCAAGGCGGCGGCCGCGCGGAAGGGCTTGAAGATGCGCCAGATCCGCACCAACACCGCCCCCTTGTCGACGCACCGGGGGCAGACGTCGCCCTCGGACTGAAGCATGAGGCGGCACTTGGGACACCGTCGCGGGTCTCGCTCTTCCTCGGGACGGATGACGATGGGCTCGCCGTGAACGTAGCGATCGAGTTTGCGGGCCACCTTCTGGAATGCGGTTGCGTGCCGGTTGGTGTAGCGCAAAATGTCAATGACGACCCCATTGACGCACGCCTGAAGCAAGCCGGAACCGACGACGCTTTGGCTGCGGAATTCCGAGACCTCCCCGATGTTCAACGAAAGCTCGACCTGCGCCGGAGCGCCGTCCTTGACGACGAGCAACCGGTCAGCCGTCGCAACCAGCCACAGGGTCTGGTACCGTCCCAGTCGATCGATATCCGTCGGAGTGCACAAGAGGAGATCGCTCGAACGAATCCCCTCTTCAGCGAGGCGGCTGAGGATTGCCTCAGGCGGCGTTTCCTTCAACATGCCCATATCGGGTCCTTTTCGCGCTCCAGGGAATGGCGCGTGTGGTCACGCGGACCCCGCGGAAGCGGCAAACGATCGTTCTTCGCGGGTCCCGCCGAGGCCGGCAATCTCCCCGATATTCTTGCTTTCCTCGTTTCCTGTCAAGGCTGTATCGTCGTTTTTTGCCCACGGCTTGGCCATTGTGGCCCGCAACGACGAAGACATGAGTGCGGAACGGGCGCCCATCTGCAACCCTTGGGAAGCCTGACCGCGAATGCCGGCGTCGACGAGCAGCCCTGCCCGCGCCGGTATGCCTCGGGCGTCGGAATTCCTTTGAGATTCCCCGTTCGCGGTGGTAGGGATCAGTTATCCAAGGTGGCCGTTCCACTCCCGGAAAGGAGAAGCGCGACGATGACCGAGTTCTTTCCCGAAGTGAAGAAGATCAAGTACGAAGGGCCGGATTCGAAGAATCCGCTGGCCTTCAGACACTACAACCCCAAGCAGAAGGTCCTCGGCAAGACCATGGCCGAACACCTGCGATTTTCCGTGTGCTACTGGCACACGTTCAAGGGGGCTGGCGCGGATCCCTTCGGCCCGGGCACAATCATCCGCGCTTACAATCAGCACGACAACCCGATGAAAGTCGCCGAGGAGACCATGCGCTGCGCCTTCGAGTTCTTCTCGAAGCTGGGCGTGGGGTTCTGGTGCTTTCACGACCGCGACATTGCGCCGGAGGCCGACAATCTCGCCGAGACGAACCGGCGCCTCGACAAGATGGTCAAACTGGCCGGGAAGCTGCAGGACGAGACGGGGGTGCAACTGCTTTGGGGAACCAGCAACCTCTTCTCGCACCGCCGCTTCATGGCCGGCGCCGCCACGAATCCCTCGCCCGCCGTCTTCGCCTACGCCGCGAGCCAGGTGAAGAAGGCGATGGAGATTGCGAAGAAGCTGGGCGGGGCGGGCTACGTCTTCTGGGGCGGACGCGAGGGATACGAGACCCTTCTAAACACCGACCTCGGGCGCGAGCTCGACCATCTGGGCCTCTTTCTCAATATGGCCGTCGAGTACAAACAGAAGATCGGTTTCAAAGGTCAGTTCTACATCGAGCCGAAGCCCAAGGAGCCGACCAAGCACCAGTACGATTTCGACGCGGGCAGTTGCCTGGCTTTCCTTCAGAAGTACGGCCTGACGCATCATTTCAAAATCAACGTCGAGGCGAACCATGCGACCCTGGCGGGTCACACCTTCCACCACGAACTCGAGTTCTGCGCCGCCAACGGCATCCTCGGCTCCATCGACGCCAATCGCGGCGATCTGCTCCTCGGATGGGACACGGACCAGTTCCCGACCGACGTCTACGACACGACGCTGGCAATGTACACGCTCCTTCGCCACGGCGGGTTCAAGACGGGGGGGCTGAATTTCGATGCCAGGGTCCGCCGCCAGTCCATCGACCCCGTCGATCTGTTCCACGCCCACATCGGAGGAATGGACGCCTTCGCCTTGGGACTGAAAGCCGCGGCGAGAATGGTCGAGGGCAAGACCTTCGAGAAATTCGTCGGCAAACGTTACGCCGTATGGGACCGCGGCCTCGGGCAGGAGATCGAGAAGGGCAAGGTCGGTTTCGAGGAGCTCGAGGCGTACACCTT
>DATKZW010000088.1:0-2639 GCA_035527775.1 Sumerlaeia bacterium
CGCCCTGGTAGATCTTGGCGTTCATGCCTAACACGAACAGTTCGCCTGCCATTTTCAGTCTCCTATCTGCTGATGCTGTCCCGCCACATGGCGGGCAAACCTGGTAATTCCTTTGCGAATGCCGGGCGCATGAAGGGCCGCTCGGCCACCTCTCCCTTTGGCCCCCTGCCGCCGTACTCGAGGAGTTCCGCCCCGTGGCCCTTCCATCCCAGGGGACCGATGACCACTGACTGGCTGGGCGGGTCGTACGCGAAGAATATCAGTTTGCGCAGCGGGTTTTGAGATGCTGGAGTCATGCGCAATCTGGGCGGCTTCCGGGGTACACTGGGCATGCGCGGAAACGGCGGCTTCGTCCTGCCCGCTTTTAGAGATTTCCTGTTCCAGATGCTCCAGTCGCGCTTTTCGTCCGCACGCATCTCATTCCATTTCTTTCTCCGTCCCATCCGCAGCGAGCTTTTCGCGGCCCGTCTGACAAAGGCGCCGAAACGCGAATAGATGGCCCGAGATGCCGCGTCGAGATGGCGTTTCACGAGAGCCGTATCGAAGAATCCCTTTTTGAGCGTGCTGAATTTCATCCCTATCACGCCAGGATCCCCTTGTACGTCACGGATATCACGCTGGTGAACGTCCGGTGCTCGTCGAGGTGCGCGAGGGAAAAGAGCGGGTCTATTAAACTCTCCGCCCAGTTCACCCCGGTCACGCCGGGAAGCGGCCTGTTTCGGATATACCTGGCGATCTCCTCGGTTAAAGCGCAGAGGCCGGCGACGTCCGCTTCGACTGCGGAACCCAGCCGCTTCTGCACGCCGATGTCGATCCTCGCCGCGTACTGCGTCGAGCCGCGCGTCGCGTTCGTTAAACTCACCGAGACCGGCACGCACGTCACCCGCAGGACCTTCAGGTCCTTCAATTCCCAGCGTGGCACCGCCGCGGCCTCCGCCTCGAACTCCATCTCGAACGTGGCCGCGCTCAGGAGGTCCGCGACGGCGTTCGCTATATCAAGCGCGATGCTCGTCATCACCGCGATTCCTTAAGAAACACAACCTCAACCACGGATACTACTCTGCGAAGTACGCGTACTTCGCTACGAAGCACGAGTGAACACGGATAAACACGGATAGAATACCCGAACTCTTCTTTCTCTTTATCAGTGTTCATCCGTGTTAATCCGTGGTTCCAAGTCTTTGCCTTGGCTCATCCCGTTTGTCGCATTCACGAGGCCGATTCCTCCTGGCCGACCTCGCGGGTGTGTATCCGCCGCATGTGCCTGAAGGCCGTCGCCCACCGCCAGCAGCCCGTGCCCGCGAAGTTCATCACCTCATACTCGACGCCGTCCTTGACTATCACGTCGCCGGGCACGGGTTCGTTTTCCAGCTCCGAGGCGGGGATGAGGAAATCCACCACGTGCGCCTGCACCTTCATCCCCGACTGGTCCTCGACCTCGTAGTCGGTCCTGCCGGACGTGGCGGGGACCTCTATTTCAGCCTCGCCCCTGCGGTACTTCACGGTCGACGCCATGACGTCCGAGGCCTTGTCAGCCAGCCACGCCACGCCGTCATGGAGGAGGTCTTTCATCTGAGCTTCTCCTCGAGGCGCGTCTCTATCCGCTCGAGCGAGGTCTTCATGGCCAGCAGCCTCTCGTCTATCCGCGCGACCGTCTGCCCGTTCTCAAGCCTCTGCGTGACAAGTTCCGTGATGACACGGTCATTGCGGTCGATGTTTTTCATATTGACCGCGCGCTCCGCGGCGCCGACTGCTATCTCCCGGTTCATCGTCACCCAGTTGCTGCCGCTTATGCCGATGGCCGTGAGTATGCCCAACACGGCCCCCCACACCTTCCATCCCGCCGCCATCGCGCCGTTCACGTTCGTCCCCATCTCAAAGGTCCTCATCCCGGCGCCATAAGGGCCGGCGCCGTGCGGCCGGCGAGGATCCCCTCGGCGGCCTTGACGGCCTCCGGGAGCTCCCAGTCGACCTCGCCTATGATCCCGTCGCCGAGCGGCCCCAGCCGCCCGTTCCAGTCGTGCCACATCCGGCCGCGCCCTTTCAGGGCCGCGATGCGCGCGGCGTTCCCCTGGCCGTCCCGGGCGATGTAGAACTCGTGCTTCGCCCTCATGTACTCCTCCGGCAGCGCGTGCCCGAAATGGTAGCAGACCGTCCCCGGCGTCCGGACCTCCGCCTCCATGTTCCCGAGGGGCGTAAAGAGGCTGTTGCCGGCCGCGTCTTTCGGCTGCGTGTGTGAATTCCAGCGGTAGGACGAGCGCCAGAAGCAAAAGAGGTGGTGGTTGCATACGGACCCGAAGGGCGAGAGCCTCTGTCCCCATCGCAGGGCGTGGCCGGCGATCTGCAGATTGTGTTCGTCCTCGCCGTAAATCCAGTGCTTGAAGTCGTGCCAGAAGTTCGCCCATCGCGGCGTCGCAAACTTGTGGCCGGCTTTAAGCCACTCCTCGAGGCCCACCCAGACCATGTCGGCCGCGGTCAGAAGCAGGTAGTTGCCGGTCACCCTGGCGGCGCAGGACTGCCACATCTCCCGCTTGTCCGCCCAGACGTCCTTAGCGACGACGCTGATCTTGTGCTGGGGGTCGGGGAAGTTGCGGATTGCCTCGAGGACGCCGCCCTCGGGGAAGTCCTTCCAGAACGGC
>DATKZW010000089.1:0-10562 GCA_035527775.1 Sumerlaeia bacterium
CGGCGGACGGCCCGGCGTCGCCGGCGCGGGTCAGTACACTTCCTCCCACCGCCCCTCGGGCCGGTTGAAGTGGATGCCCGGTCAAACCATTTGGGCAGTGAGGAAAGACGCCAGAAACGGTCGAGAATGGCGTTTCCAGCGTCAGTTCTAGGGTCTGCAGCCGGATTTCACAGAGTTTTCCGTGTAATGTAAGACCCCGGTTTCAGAAGCCCCAGGGCGCGCGCATGGGGCGCGAGAGCATGCGGCTGGCTTCGGGGTCGCCGAGGATGCGCTCGGTCTCGGGGTCCCAGCGAATCGTCCGGCCCGTGAGCATGGCGATGTTGCCGAGGTGGGCGACGGCGATGGATCGGTGGCCGATCTCGATGGGCGTGATGGTGCGCGCGCGGGTCTTGACGCAGTCGAGGAAGTTGCGGCGATGGCCTTGACGGTCAGGGGGCGCCTCGTAAAGGCGGATCTCCTCCGGCCCGATCCTTTCCCTGAGCACGCTCTTTGGGTGGGCGTCCATCCCGCCGCGGGCGACATGGATCCATCCGAGGTCGCCCGTGAAGCGGATTCCTTCCGGATAGTAGTCGTGGCTGCCGACGCAAAGCGGGGGGCCCTTTGCGTACCTGCATGTGAAGCGGTGCGTCACGGCGGCGTTCCAGAGCCCGTCCTCAGGAAACTTGCCGACGCCCTTCACTTCGATCGGCCCCGTGTGGTCCTTGCCCATGCCCCAGTGGGCGATGTCGATGTGGTGGGCGCCGGAGTCGGTAACCTGCCCGCCCGAGTAGTCGAGGATCCATCGGAAGTTCCAGTGGCACCGTTTCTCGGTGTAAGGCGCCCAAGGCGCGGGGCCGAGCCACATCTCGTAGTCGAAGCCCTCGGGCACGGGCATCTGCGGCTGGGGCTCGATGCGGGAGCCGCGACCGATGCCGACCTCGACCTTCTGAAGCGTCCCGATCCGCCCGTTGCGCGCGAGTTCGCACGCCCGGCGGAAGTGCGCGGTCGAGCGCTGCCAACTGCCCGTTTGCCAGACGCAGTCGGTGCGATTGACGGCTTCGACCATGGCGCGCCCCTCGGCGATGGTGAGCGCCAACGGCTTTTCGCCGTAAATGTCCTTGCCCGCCCGGACGGCCATAAGGACCGGGATCGAGTGCCAATGATCGGGCAGCGAAACGCACAGGGCGTCGACGTCCGGGCTGGCGATGACGTCGCGGAAATCCGCGTACTGGCGGCAGTCGCGATTCCCGTAATGCTCGTTTACGAGCCTCGCCGCCTCCTCCCGCCGCGGGCGGTCCACGTCGCAGAGGGCGAGGATCTGGCAGTCGCTTTCGTGTTTGAAACCGTTGACGTGGCGCAGGCCCATGCTGCCGAGCCCGAGGAAGCCGAGCGTGATGCGGTTGCTCGGCGCGGGACGCGGGCCTTTCCCCAGGGCGGCGGCGGGGATGAAGCAGGGCGCCGCGGCGAGGACGGTCGCTCTCTTGAGAAACTCTCGCCTCGTGGCGAGACGATCGAACGCGTTCATCGCTGCCCTCCCGGAAATCATGGGACTCGCGCCGCAACGGCGCCGCGGCGCGTTCCCCTTCGTGCGGGCCAGACCCCGCGCCGGCTGGACGGCGCGCCCGCCGCGACGGGAATTCACAGCCGAGGGCGGCTGTGCCACACGGGTGATTTCGAGAGTCCTCGCCCGGGACCACAGCCGAGGGCGGCTGCGCCACAACGGTTGATTCAGGAGTCGGCGCGGGCCTGCTCCCGCGCTTCGATCAGCATCTCGATCCATTTTCCCACGTACTTGCCGTGGTCGAGGTACGTGCGGCCCGAGACGAGGTTTCCGTCCACCACGCAGGCCTCATCCACGAAGATCCCGCCGCACGCCTCGAGGTCGAACCGGCACTTGGGGACCGTCGCCATGCGGCGCCCCTTGACGCATCCTGCCCGGGCCGGGATCTCGACGCCGTGGCAGACGCACGCGATCGGTTTGTTCGCTTCGAAGAAATGGCGGGTGATGCGCATGAGATCTTCGTCGTAGCGGAGGTACTCGGGCGCTCGTCCGCCGGAGAAGAAGACGCCGAGGTACTCCTCCGGCCGCACGTGGCGAAAGGCGACGTCGGCCTGGATCGTATAGCCCTCGAACTCGCGCGTCACTTCCCAGTCGGGGCCCATCTCGTGGAGAACCATGTGGTAGCGCTTCCTGTCGGGTGCGGCGACGACGGGCTCGAAATCGTCCTCCTGCAAACGGTAGTAAGGGTAGAGCGTGTCCACCGTCTCGGTGGCGTCGCCGACGATGATGAGCGCCTTGTTCATGGGCGGAGACCCGCTTTCCAGGAGGGGCTTCGGGATTCCCGATGCGGCGACGGCGGGAGCAGCACGATCAGATCTGGGCGTAAGACTTCGCGAGATATCGCCGCGATTTCTCGATGGCCGCCGTCACTTCCTCGGCCGTGGGCAGGATCGGGACGCCCCGAGGAACGGGGTGCATGAAGATCGAGATCCACCCGGCGTAGTTGATCTTTCTCAGCGCCGTCAGAAGCGGTTTGAAGTCGAGGGGGCCGCGGCCGGGCAACTGCAGCATCTCGTCCTCTTTCGGCATTTTCTCCGACGCCCCCTTGCCGTATTGCCAGGCGTAGAAGTGCGCCAGCTTCGGCCCGAGGGCCTCGATGAGTTCGGCAATCAGCTGTGGCTTCTGCGGCAGATGATACGGCGCCAGCGCCAGACCCAGGCCGGTCACTTTCTCCGTCGATTCGGCGAAATGCTTGATCGAGTCGGGACTGGCGATCAAGGCGTTGGCGTGGTTCTCGATTGCGATCGTGACGCCCGCCTTGTCTGCGGCGTCGGCGTGGGGTTTCATCTTCTCCACGAAGTCGCCCACCGCGCGTTTCAGATCGTTGCCTTTCGCGTCCTTGGGGCCGCGACTGCCGGTCGCAATAACGCGGGCGCCGAAGCGTCCGGCCACCTTGATCTCGTCCTCGAGCTTGAAAGGCTCCAGATCGTAGCGCGTGAGCATGCCGAGCTTGACGCGGTGTTGGTCGAGCAGCTTGGCGAATTTGTCGTGCCCCATCTCCTCCATCTCCTCGCGTTGATTCCCGTGGGGCTTGGGCCAAATGTCGATGTGCGTGGCGTCCACTCTCCGTACTTGGGGAAGGATCTCGGCAAGCGGCATCTTGCCGTACATGCTCGAGGCGAGGATGAAATGCAGGCTGAAGAGTCCCGCTCCCTGGGCCGAGGCGTTGCGGACGCCCAATAGGTCCGTTCCTCCCAGCCCAAGGCCCGCCGCTCCTCCAGCCAGCATCCGGCACGCTTCGCGACGGCTCCATTCTTTGGAAGTCATTGCAGTCCTCCCTGAGGCAGATATGCGCCCGCGTCGTTTGGTCGACGCGGCGGAAGCCCTTATCGTCGCCGACTTCCCCGAGGCTGTCAAGCGCGCAGTTTCCCGGTGTCTTTCGTGTTGCCCTGCCTTGTCCACCCCCTTATAATCCCACGCGACTGAGGTCGCTGATGGCTCTGCTTCATCTCTACCGCGCCCCCGCTCTCTCTCGCGCTCGGACAAACGCCCTGATCCAAGCGGCCAGGGATCGAGTCTCGCCCGACATCCGTCGGATCGCGACCGAGTACTGCTTCAACATCCGGGTGGAAGGCGGGCTGACTCCCAACGAGTTCCGCGCGCTCGCCTGGCTCCTGAGCGAGACTTTCGAGCCGGCCCTGTTTGGCGGAGGTCCCTTTCTGCGCAACGACGCGGACGCTGGGACGTCCGGCCTGCTTCTGGAAGTCGGTCCGCGCATGAACTTCACCACCGCGTGGTCCACCAATGCCGTCTCCGTGTGTCACGCCTGCGGACTGGGGAAAATCCGGCGCATCGAGCGATCGAGGCGCTTTCTGCTCGAAGCCGCTTCGCCCCTTACCGAATCCCAACAATCGGCCTTCCTGGCCGAAGTCCACGATCGGATGACCGAAGGTCGGTATCCCGAGCCCCTCGCGACCTTTGAAACCGGCATCGAGCCGGCGCCTTTCTTCGCGGTCCCTCTTCTCCAGGAGGGCAGAGAGGCCTTGGAGCGAGTCAACCAGGAGATGGGGCTCGCCTTTGACGACTGGGATCTGGACTACTACACGAGTCTTTTTCTGAACCGGGTTGGCCGCAACCCGACGAACGTCGAGTGCTTCGACATCGGCCAGTCCAACAGCGAGCATTCCCGCCACTGGTTCTTCAAGGGACGACTCGTCGTCGACGGGCAGGAAATCCCCAAGCACCTGATCGCCCTGATCCAAGAGACTCTGAAATCCAATCCCCGCAACAGCGTCATCGCTTTCAAGGACAACTCCAGCGCAATCCGGGGTTACCCCGTCAGAACCATTGTCGCGTCCCGCCCCGGCGAGCCCTCTTCTTTTGCGGCCGCCGACGTCGACTATCACGTCCTTTTCACGGCCGAGACTCACAACTTCCCCTCCGGCGTGGCGCCCTTTCCCGGGGCCGAGACCGGGACCGGGGGCCGGATCCGCGACGTTCATGCCACCGGCCGCGGCTCTCTAGTCGTGGCGGGCACGGCGGCGTACTGCGTTGGCAATCTCCGCATCCCCGGCTACCCCCTTCCTTGGGAAGACGCGGAGTTCACGTACCCGGACAATCTGGCCTCGCCGCTCCGGATCGAGATCGAGGCCAGCAACGGCGCTTCCGACTACGGCAACAAATTCGGGGAACCCGTCATCCAAGGCTTTACGCGCGCCTTCGGTCTCCGACTCCCGAACGGCGAACGCCGCGAGTGGATCAAGCCGATCATGTTCACGGGGGGCGTCGGTCAGATCGACGCTCGCCACGTGGAGAAGGGCCGTCCCGAGAAGGGGATGTGGGTGGTCAAAATCGGCGGCCCCGCGTATCGGATCGGGATGGGCGGCGGCGCCGCGTCGAGCATGCTGCAAGGGGAGAACGTCGCCGAATTGGACTTCAACGCCGTCCAGCGCGGCGACGCGGAAATGGAGCAGAAGGTCAACCGCGTCATCCGCGCGTGCGTGGAACTCGGCGACCGCAACCCCCTCGTCAGCATCCACGACCAAGGCGCCGGGGGCAATTGCAACGTCCTCAAGGAGATCGTCGACCCGGCGGGCGCCACGATCGAGGTGCGCCAGATTCCCGTCGGCGACGACACGCTGTCCGTTCTTGAAATATGGGGCGCCGAGTACCAGGAACAGGACGCCCTTCTTCTTCGCCCCGAACACGCGGATCTCTTTCGGTCGCTCTGCGCGCGAGAGAAGGCGCCGGTCGCCTTCGTCGGACGGATCACGGGAGACGGGAAGATCATCCTTCACGACGAGTTGGACGATTCGACCCCCGTCAACCTGGATCTCGACACGGTGTTGGGCGACATGCCCCAGAAAACGTTTCATCTCGAACGCATTCCGCCGGAACTCGAGCCCCTCCGTCTGCCGGACGGACTCACCGTTGCGGAGGCGCTCGAGCGAGTCCTGCGCCTTCTCTCCGTCGGCTCCAAGCGCTTCCTCACGACGAAGGTCGACCGCAGCGTGACGGGGCTTGTTGCGCGGCAGCAGTGCGCGGGCCCTCTCCAGCTGACGGTCGCCGACGTCGCCGTCGTCGCCCAGAGTCACTTCGCCGCCGCAGGCGCCGCGACCGGCGCCCTGACGGGCGCCGCCATCGCCATCGGCGAGCAGCCGGTCAAAGGCTTGGTGAATCCCGCCGCCATGGCGCGCATGTGCGTCGGCGAAGCCCTCACGAACCTCGTGTGGGCGCGGGTGAGCGCTCTGGAAGACGTCAAGTGCTCGGCCAATTGGATGTGGGCCGCGAAGCTTCCCGGCGAGGGCGCGGCCCTCTGCGACGCGGCCGTCGCGATGCGCGATGTCATGCTCGAGCTCGGCGTCGCCGTCGACGGGGGGAAAGACAGTCTCTCGATGGCGGCCTATGCGCCCAGCCCGGACGCACACGCCGCGTGCAAAGAAGAGACCGTGAAGGCGCCCGGCGCCCTCGTGATCTCGGCTTACGTCACTTGCCCGGACGTCACGCAAACCGTCACCCCGGATCTCAAGTTGCCCGGCCGCAGCCGCCTTCTCTGCATCGACCTCAGCGGCGGGAAACACCGACTGGGCGGATCGGCCTTGGCCCACGTCTTCGGCCAGATCGGCGACGAGACGCCCGATCTGGAAGACGCGGGGCTGCTCAAGCGCGCCTTCTGCGCCGTGCAGGAACTCATTGCTCGGGGAACGATCACGGCGGGCCACGATCGCAGCGACGGCGGACTCGTCGCCGCGCTTCTGGAGATGGCGTTCGCCGGAAACTGCGGCTTTGACGTGGACCTTGACGAAGTCGAAGGGACGGACTGTCTGCCCGTTCTATTCTGCGAAGAGCTGGGCCTCGTTCTTGAGGTCAGTCCGGAGGATGAGGTTCGCGTGGTGGATGCGTTTCGGCAAAGGAACGTCCCGTGTGCGCCGCTGGGAGCCACGACGGCGGAGAAAACCGTCTGCATCCGTTACGGGGGGCGGGAGGTCCTGAGCGCCGACATGAGGGACCTCCGAGACCTGTGGGAGGAGACCAGCTTCCAGCTCGACCGCCTGCAGGCCAATCCCGACTGCGTCGAGCAGGAGCGAACGGGGCTGCGGGATCGAACCGGCCCGCGGTTCGCGGTCCCCTTCACTCCCGAGCCGACCCCCCCGTCTCTTCTTGAGGCCCCCTCGAAGCCCCGCGTCGCCATCATCCGGGAAGAGGGGAGCAATGGCGACCGGGAGATGACCTCCGCCTTCTTCGCCGCAGGGTTCGAGCCGTGGGACGTGACGATGACCGACCTCCTGACCGAGAAGATCGGCCTCGCCGATTTTTGCGGCCTCGTGTTCGTCGGCGGCTTCAGCTACGCCGACGTTTTGGACTCGGCCAAGGGCTGGGCGGGCGTCATCCGGTTCAATCCGAGCCTATGGGACCAGTTCGAGCGGTTCTACGAAAGACCCGACACCTTCAGCCTGGGCGTCTGCAACGGGTGCCAGCTCCTCGCTCTTCTTGGCTGGACGCCGTGGCGCGGGATAGCGGATGAGAAGCAGCCTCGCTTTGTGCGCAACGCCTCCGACCGGTTCGAGTCCCGCTTTGCGACGGTTCGGATCCAAGAGAGCCCCGCCATGATGCTCCGGGGCATGGAAGGGGCGACTCTGGGCGTTTGGGTGGCGCACGGCGAGGGCCGGGCCTTCTTCCCGGAGGCGGGGATTCTCAAGGAGATCGAAAACGACGGTCTTGCGCCCGTCCGCTACGTCGACGACGACGGCCGGATCACCGAAGCCTATCCCTTCAATCCAAACGGTTCTCCTCGCGGCATCGCGGGCCTGTGCTCGCGCGACGGCCGCCACCTCGCCATGATGCCCCACCCCGAGCGATCTTTCCTGAAATGGCAATGGGGTTGGATGCCCGAAGAGTGGAAGCGTTCGATCAAGGTCTCGCCCTGGCTCAAAATGTTCCAGAACGCCAGGCAGTGGCGCCAGTAAACGAAAGAGAGCCCGCGCAAGTCCCCTCGGTTTCAAGCGTGAACCATGAACACGGGGACCGTCCTGATTCTCCCGATTTTCCGCCCCACGAAAATGGTGACTGTCCCGATTTGCGATTTGCCAACTTGGAGATTCGCACTGCGCCCCGGCGGGGAGGCGCCTGACCAGCCTTGGCAAGAGCTTCATCTCGGTCCTCCCATTCGCATTGGCGTCCGTTTCGCTTTTGTCTGGCACGATCTCGTTCCCCGGGCGCATCTTGCCTCCACTACGGCGAGGACGTCCATGGAACGCCCCGGGCCGGGCTTGCCCCGGTCGGGCGAAGGATTGGCGGCTAAGAGGGGGGAAAGAAGTCGCGCCTTCTTAGCCGCCAGTCATGGCTCCGCTGGGGCAAGCCCAGCGGCGGCCTGATCTTGACGGGCTGGAACTTGGCGAAGGGAGCGGAAGCGAGATGCGCCTTCGCTCCCCGGAATCCGTCCTTTTCGCAAGGGCCTCCTCATGATAGGTTTCGTTTTCCACCTTGACCGAGCATGGCAACGGGAATAGGCTGTGCGCCTGGGCTCGGCTTCGGGTGCGGAGCATGGGGCGTCGAAACGGCGCACGGGACGTCAAAAGGGAAGAAGAACGGGATGCCGCGGAACCAAGAGCGCGCAGAAGAGGCGAAGACGGGAATCTCGCGGCGCGGCTTTCTGAAAAAAGCCGCGCTGGCCGGCGGCGGCGTCGCCGCGTTTCCTGCGATTATCCCTGCCTCAGCCCTCGGCGCCGACGGGCGCGCAGCGCCGAGCAACCGCGTCGTGATGGGCGCCATCGGCGTCGGCGGGATGGGGACGGCCGACATGCGCACCTACATGCGTTACGAAGGCGTGCAGTTTGTGGCCGTGTGCGACGTCGACCGAAACCATCGCGAGAACGCGAAGCGGATCGTGGACGAGGGTTATGGCAACAACGACTGCAAGGCGTATCTCGACTTTCGCGAGTTGATCGGCCGCGGCGACCTCGACGCGGTGACGACCGCGTTGCCGGACCATTGGCACGCCGTCCCCGCCATCGCCGCCGCAAGGGCCGGGCTCGACATCTTCGGCCAAAAACCCCTGGCGCGCTCGATCCGCGAAGGCCGCGCCATCTGCAATGCCGTTCACCGCTACGGGCGGGTGTGGCAGACGGGAAGTTGGCAGCGGTCCGTGCCGCATTTCCGCCACGCGTGCGAGCTCGTGCGCAACGGTCGCATCGGCAAGGTCCACACCGTCGAAGTGGGTCTTCCCACGGGAGGTCCCGGCCAGCACATGCCGATTCAGCCGGTCCCGGAAGGGCTGGACTGGGATTGGTGGCTCGGCCCCGCTCCATGGACGCCGTACCGCGGCGTCTGCCACGGGGACTGGCGTTGGATGCTCGACTACTCCGGCGGCGCGCTGACCGACTGGGGCGGACACCATATCGACATCGCCCACTGGGGACTCGGGCTGGACGAAACCGGGCCGGTCGAGATCGAGGGCAAGGGCGAGTACCCTGAAGACGGCATCTACAACGCGCCCGGGACTTACCGGTTCACGTGCAAATACGCCAACGGCGTGACAATGATCGTGGCCAACAATCTGCAGGTCGCCCAGGGAGCGAAGTGGTGCGGCGAGAACGGCTGGATCCACGCCGACCGCGGCGGCGCGTCGGCCAGCGATCCCCGCGTTCTGAAGGAGGTGATCGGGCCGGGCGAAACCAATCTCTACAATAGCGCCGATCACCCGCGGAATTTCCTGGACTGCATCAAGAGCCGCCAACTCACGGTGACGCCCGTCGAGACGGCCCATCGTTCGATCGGCGTAGCGCTGCTCGGGGAGATCGCCATGCTGACGGGCCGCAGAATCAGATGGGATCCGGTGAGGGAAGAGATCATCGGCGATCCCGGGGCGAGCGAAATGCTCGGGCGTTCTTACCGCGAGCCGTGGGCGCTTTGATGAAGCGGCCCGAGGCCCCCGGCAGCGGCGTTCCTCTTTCTCAACGCCCCGCCGCCGGCATGGCTGGGCTGAAGTCGGCGAAACAGGGGTTGACTTTTCGTGAATCCATTCCCTATGCTTGCCCTTGTTTCCGGCTGGGTGGGAAAGTAGCCGGGTCGCGCCTCCCCGCGAGGAAGCGCGGCTCGTCGCTCGCTTCTCGCCCGGAGGGAAGGCGGGTACGGGCGTTCGCAAGGGAAAGTCGCACATTGGCGCCCCGAAAAAGGGGAGGCCGAACCGGAGCGCAAGCACCATGAAAGAACACTCTGCACCAAGAGGCCGGGACCCTGGTCGCGGTCAGGGGCTTGACAAGCGGCGCTTTCAGCGCAATGCGTGCGATCTGAGGATGACGTACTCGATTCTTTCCTCCCGAGCGTCGAATCCTTTTGAATACGGCGTAGCCCAGGCCAAGAACCTCTCGGAGAACGGCGTGTGCATCTTCACCGAACAAGAGGTCCAAGTGCCGGTTCTTCTGCAACTGAATGTCAACCTGCCGATGCGTCCCTTCCACATGCTTCTTTTGGGCAAGGCGTTGCGATGTCAAAAAGCCGGGGACCGCGACCTCTACGAAGTCGGCATCAAGTTTGTGGGCATTCTTCCGCCGGAATTCAAACGTCTGGTTAGTGTCTTCCCATCTTCTGGAGAGGCGGAACTGGGCGACAACTCGGGCTCGCAGGAAACGACCTGACTCGCCCCCTCCCTTGGCCCGCCTCACCGGCCCCGCCGACCTCATCGGCGGCGCGCCTCCCCGTCTTGTGCGGCCTATAATCCCAACGCTTCGAATGGGTCCTCCATTCTGGAGCCATCACTCCGCCCTCCCCCTCTGACGGTTTTCTGGCGGGCAATTCTTTCCGCCCGAGCCGCGGCCATGTCTTGTACGTCCCCTTCTAAGCCTTGTTAACTCAATGATTCACGGTAGGAACTCTCCCTGGGCGGGGATGGCATCATGCTTGCGTTCCGGCTGGCGAGAGGAAGGGAGTGCGCAGGCATGAAAGAGATGTATGTCGCACTGTCGGGGGCCGTTAGTCGGGAGAAGCAGCTGGCATTGGTCGCCAATAATCTGGCGAACGTCAATTCCGTCGGCTTCAAGAAGGACGACATGGTTTTCCAGGTCCGCCCGCCCGGCGTCGATTT
>DATKZW010000090.1:0-2011 GCA_035527775.1 Sumerlaeia bacterium
ATCCTCCCCCCTGTTTCGCGTCCCTGCCAGGCGCCCGGGAGAGAACCATCCTCGTGAACGGTTTCTCCAAGGCTTTCGGGATGACGGGGTGGCGGATCGGCTACCTGGCGGCCCCGGCGGAGGTTGCGGCCCAGTTGAACAAGCCGCATCAGTATATGACGGTGTGCGCGACCTCCTTCGCTCAGATGGGCGCCGTGGCGGCCTACACCCATCCCGAGTCAGCGGCTTTTGTTTCGGGGATCACGCGGGATTTCAAGAACCGGCGGGCGGCGCTCCTGGAAAGCGTCAAAGGCGTTGACTCGATGCGATACTGCCATCCCGGCGGGGCTTTCTACTTCTTCCCGGCCTTGCCCGGTTCGGCGCCGGCGTCCGAGCAGGTCGCCTTGACGTTGCTGGAGAAGGCGAAGGTGGCGGTGATTCCCGGCGCGGTTTTCGGCGAGGACTTCGACAACCATATCCGGATCTCATACGGCAGCTGCTCCGTTGAGGATCTCCGGGAGGGGGTCCGCCGAATCCTCGATCTTTTCTACAGGTAGGCGCGGCCGCCATGGCATCCCCAACAAGACGGCATCCTCTCGAAATATTCGACGTGACGATTCGCGACGGCAGTTACACGATCGACTTCCAGTTTAACCAGGAGGACGTGCGATTTCTGTATCCGGCGCTCGAGGCGCTCGGGTTTCGCTACATCGAGGTGGGCCACGGTTTCGGTCTGAACGCGTCGTCGGTCAAGGGTTTGGCGGCGGCGACGGACGAGGAATACCTGTCCGCCGCGGCCGAGGCGCGGAAGAGCTCGCGGTTCGGGACGTTCTTCATTCCCTCGATCGCCGAGAAGGAGCACATGCGCGCCGCTCGCGAGGATTTCGGGATGGACTTCATCCGCATCGGCAACGATGCGGACAAAATCGAGTCCACGCTCGAGTATGTCGAGTACGCGAAGTCCCTCGGCTACGAAGTGATGTCGAATTTCATGAAGACCTACGGGATTTCGCCGGCGGAGTTCGCGCGGAAGGCCAAGGCTCTGGCCGAGGAGGGCACGGACGTCGTCTATCTGGTGGACAGCGCGGGCTGTATGCTGCCCAACGAGGTCGGCGAGTACGTCAAGGCCGTCGCGGACGAGACGGATGTGCGCATCGGGTTTCATGCCCACAACAACCTCGAACTGGCGGGCGCCAACGCGCTGCGCGCGTGGGAGAACGGCTGCACGCTGGTAGATTGCTCCATCGGCGGACTGGGCCGGAGCGCCGGCAATGCCCGTACGGAGTTGTTCATCCCGATCATGAGGCAGTTGGGGGTGCAGTTCGACTACGATTTCATCGAAGTGCTGCGCGTGTGGCAGGACTTCATCCTCCCGATCCAGCATCGCCGCAAGCCGACTTCCCGAGCCGTGGCCACCGGGTACGCTCGGGTCCATTCGGGCCTGATCGCCCCCTTCGTCGAGGCTTCGGCGAAGCACGGCATCGAGATCGAAGCCATTCTGGAAGCCTTTGGCGACGCCCTCTATTCGGGCAACGCAACGCCGTCCGTCGAGGAGGCGGTCAAAGAAGTCAGCCAAACGAGGAAGACCCGGCCCAGCCACTCCGAGAGCGTTCTTCTGAAAATCGGGCCCTCTCACGGGGACCCCGCCTCGATTCGCAATACGTTCCATTCGGTCGACGAAGTGCTGAACGCCGTGAACGCGCTCTCGAAAAAGGCCTACCTGCCGGTGGCGCTGGTCGTTTCCATCGAGGCCGTGGCGCCGGACGAGCCTTACGTGGCGGCCGAGTACCTCTACCATGACGAACATTTCATCGTGATCCACGCGATGTTCAGTTCCGTCTCCCTTTTCGTCGAGGTGAAGCGGAAATACCGTGGACGGTTCGAGATCCTGGTTTTCGACCGCCTGTCTCCCTCCGGCTTGAGCGCCCTCGAGGCGCGCCGAAGCGACTGGCGTCAGGGGGAGCGGGTCGTTCACTTGGATTCCCGGATCTGCAAGTACCACTATCTCTTCTCCATCCTCTACCAGATCGCG
>DATKZW010000091.1:0-6509 GCA_035527775.1 Sumerlaeia bacterium
TTGCGCGCGCACGGCCTCGATCCCTCCCTGGGTCCAGGCTGCGTCGAACAGCTCGGCGGCGTACACCAGGCCGCTTGTGTCCGCGAGACGATCCAGCAGGCCGATATACATCGTCGTGGCGAGATTGCGGGTCGGCAGGCCCTCCAGCCCCGGGAACAGCATTCGAGCCTGGGCCGCGAATTCCTCGGAATTGGAGAAGATCGCCATGACCTCGGCGCGATTCCACGCGCCCGCGAGCCAGCCGCCGATCTCCCCGCTCCGGGGAACCCGACCGATGACCGCACGGTAACAGTCCGACAGAAACTCTGCATCGCTGCGGCCTCGGAAGGCGTATTCTCTGGAGAGGAAGAAGAGCCGGGCAATCTCCCAGGGGATGAACCGAATGTCGACCTTCTGCTCGATCAGGTAGTCGATGTACATGCCCCAAGCGTCCACCGCGCCGTATTCGGGATCCCGGAGGAGAATCGTCTCGTAGAGCCGCTTGATGAGCTGCCGCATGAGAGGCCGGACTTCCATCCGCGGGTCCAAATCGTCGTTCCGGATAATGTACGTGCACCGGCCGGGGGCGCCGAGGATGGCGCCCGAGGCGCCGGTGAGGGCGATCACAACCGTTTCGTCCGCCTCGTAGCGCCAGTTGTCCAGAAGGAACAACGAAATGCTCCGCGTCGTGACGCCGGGATCGAAGGTCAGCGCGCCGACGGAAGGGACATAGTCCTCGCCCGGCGTCGCCGTGCCTCCCAGCACGGCGTATGCGACCGCGACCGGCCCTTCGGGGATCCCCAAGAGGGCCACTTGCAGCGTCACCGTCGTCTCGCTTTCATCCCCGGCGGAGCAGGCCCGGGCGAAGGCCGCCTCCGGCAAAGACAGATCCTCGGGGCTCAACGCCCAATCGTAGATGCGGACGTCGTCAATCGTTCCTTCGAAAAAGTAGCTCGCAACAGCCTGTCCGTAGGAACCGACGTGGAGGGGGTAGGTGGAATCGGAAGAGATGATCCCCTGGAACGGGTCCGTGTCGGACTGCGCGACGCCGTCCACGATCATCTGCGTCCCGCCGGACCCCCATGTGAGAACAACGCGATGCCACGTCCCGGCGGACCACGTCGTGGCGTTCGCGTAGACCCTGCGATCCTTGATTCTCCCTTCCAGTGTCCCATCGTACGCCCGAAGGCGAAGGGACAAAACGTCCCCGTCTCCGCCTTGCTTGCACGCCAGGCACTGGTCAGTGCGACCCGCCGCGGGGAAGTCTCCCGCGAGGTTGAACCATAGGCTGATGGCGCCTTCGGCGGGAGGAACGTCCAGCACGCCCGGAACGACCACGCGGTCGTCTACCCCGTCGAACCGGAGCGCTTTCCCGTCCGCTCCGATTGCGGAGTCGCTCGCGAAGGACAGGCCGCCCTCCAAGACCCCGTCGTATCCGAAATCGCCCGAATCGTGAGCCCAAGGGCCGCCGGTCTCGTCGAGGCCAAGTCGCATCCGCAGCAGCGGGATCCCCTCGGGATTGGGATTCACTCCAAGGCGGCTCGACAGAATTCGGCTCTTCACTCTTCCGTAGCCGACGACTCGCAGGTGGTTCGCGTAGACCTCGACGACCCCGTAGGCGGTCGTGTCGGCCGTCTCCACCATGCCTTCGACCGTCACGTAGTGGATTCCGTCCTCGACGCGGTAGCCCCCGGCGTGTTCGTGGCCGGCGAAGTAGGCGGCGACGCGGCCAGACGCCTCAAAGAGATCGATGACCTGCCGTCCCGTTGCGATGGAATCCAAGGGATGATGGCCGAAAGCGACGACTTGCTCGCCTGCCGCGGCGGCGGCGTTCAGCGTCGTCTCGAGCCAAGCGATCTGGTCCTCGTCGTCCAGGTTGTTCGTATCGAGCACGATAAACCGCCAAAAATCGCGGCCATAGTCATAATACCCCCTCTCCAGTCCGAATTTCTCCAGGACCAGCGCCGTGTGGCCCGCGGAGAGATCATGGTTGCCGAGAACGTGATAGTGGGGCGCCGTGAGTTGGTTATAGATCGGCAGAACCGCGTCGTAATCGGCGAAGCTGCGGTCGACGAAATCGCCGAGCTGGATCGCGAAGGCGAGACCCATAGCGTTGAAATGCTCGACGCACGCCTCGAGCTTTCCGGCCGAAGCTGCGTAATCGCGCGAACCGGACGCCGGCGCGTTCGCGTACTGGACGTCGGCGACGACGCCGAAGGAGAAGAGCGGCTGCCCGCCCTCACCGACCCCGTCCGCCGCGTCCCACGAGTCGGCGCCCGGCGACTGAATTCGGCCGACCGCGGCGGATGCTTCCTCACGGACCCCGTCCGCGAGAACCAGGAGAATCGACGCTGCAAGCACGCACGCTCTTCTCATCGTTTCCACTCCTCCACTGTGTGAGGCCGCGCGTCTCTAACGGCCGAGACCGTTGAACGATTCTGGCGGCGAGACGGGGAAATGCCAACCCGAAAGTCGAGCGCCGTCGCGTTCCAGTCCGCGCGCCGCTGATTCGCGGCGATACTGATGAGACGCGCTGCGCCGACGCGATCCTCAGGCAACGAGATGGCAAAGCCACGCGGCGAGGAAGGCGGCGTACGTGCCGATGGCGTAGCCGATGAGCGCCATGAGGACGGCGACGGGAACGAGGCGTTCGTCGTGGAAGGCGGCGACGATGGGCGCCGAGGCGGCGCCTCCGATGTTGGCGGCGCTCGAAATGGCGGCGGTGTGCACGTCGATCTTGAACAGCTTGGCCGCAAGGACGATGAAGGCGCCGTGGACGAAGATCCAGATGTACGCGCCGACGAGGAAGGGGACGGCCTGTCCGGCGAGTCCCTCGATCGCGGCTTTCGCCCCCATGCGCGCAACGAAGAGGTAGACGAGCGCCATGGCGAGTTCGTGACTGCCGGGGATTCGGCGAGCGGGCGTGAAACTCACGGCGAGGGCGAGAGTGGTCGCGATCAGGATCTTGTAGGTCGAAGTCGTAAGAACCGGCGGCAAGGGGGGAAGGAGTTCGGCGGCGATGGTCGCGACCCACGCCACGCCGAATCCGACGGCGGTGAGGTAGAGAAGGTGGCGCATCTGGGGCTTGCCCTTCTCTCGCGCGATCTCGCCGGCCGCGGTCTTCATGCGATCGAGGCGATCCTGACCGGCGCCGGTAAACTTGTGAAACCACCCGGCCAGGTTCTTGGATTGCAGGAGAATGGGAAGCCAAATGAGGTAAACCAGGTTGTCGGCGATGACGGCCAGGCCGAAGTCCGTGCCCGACGTTCCCAGGCTCTCGGCGACCGCGGCCATGTTCGCCGTCCCGCCGATCCACGATCCCGCGAGGGCGCCGAAGCCTTTCCACGCTTCCGGCCCGAGCCACCCTTTGACGACGACGTAGCCGATGGGCGCGCCGATCACGACGCCGACCGAGCCGATGAGCATGACGAACACGCCGCGGCCCATCACCTTGACCGTGGCCTTGACGTCCACGTCCAACAGAAGGAGCACAAGGAAGAACGGAAGCAGATCGTCCCCCATCCAGTCGTAGACGGCGTGCTTGGTCGGGATGAGGCCGGTGTTGGAGAAGACCGCCGGCATGACGTAGATGAAGAGGAGCGGGGGGACGAAGTTGAAGAACCTCGACTTCGTCTTCCACTCGAGGAAGAACCAGAATGCGGCATTGGCCGCGAGGACGAAAAGGACGCCCGCGGAGTCGGAGATGAAGGGCTCGGACATTCTCGGGCCTCGAGGGCTCTTATCGGAGGCGTATTGTCTCTGTGCGCTTTGCCTTGCTGATCTCGATCTTGTTCTCTCGGGCAAGCCACCCGATCGCCCGCTGGACCTCGGTCGCCGTCAGTGCGGTCTTGCCCGCGATCGCGGACGTGGGGGTCTCGCCGTTCTCGTTGAGATACGCCCAGATCTTTCCCGCAGCCAAGCCGATTCCGTGTTTCATGGCTTTCTCCCTTCCCTAGTTGAGAGTGCCCGAGCGCCTCCAGGCCCGGGTATGCCAACGTCCGGCCAAATCCGATCCCAGTCCAACGGCATCCGCGCAGACGCCCGAAACCCGGGCCTCTTCCTCACAATCCCCGCAGCATTTCCTGAACTTCACTGTTTGCCCTCTCCACGATCTCGAAAAAGGAGTCCAGCTTGGCGGCCTTAAGGACCCGCATCACTCCAACCGAGGGCTCGATCAGCGTGAAGCGCACCTTGGCGCGCTGGCAGGTGAGCCGGATCCCCATCAGCGTGCCCAGGCCCACACTGTCCACGAGCGTCGTCTCGCAAAGGTCCAACCACAGGCGGCTGACCTTCGCGCCCTGCGAACTCGCGTCCTCCGCGTCTTTTTTTCGCGCCGCGTGGGCCCGGCCAGGCTGCCGCGGCGAGAAGAGGGCGGAGTCCCTGCCGCCCCGATGCGAGTCCGCCATGGTTCTTTGCTTTGGCGAGCCCGAGGATTTGCCTCGCGCCCAGAACGGCAGCCAGTCGGTGTCTTCGCTTCCGGCGCCCGCGTCGCGCGGGTCGCTCCGCTCCGCCCCGATTCTGCTCGTCAAGGGATCGATCCGGGAGACGATTCCCTCCCGGAGACGGCTGCAATTGTCCCACGTGATGTCGCCCGCGACGGAAACCAGGAGATCCTGGTCGCGCTTCGTTACGCCGTATTCCATGGCTGTCCTTCCCCCAATCCGAAGTCTGCCTGCGCGAGTGATGCAATGCAAACAGAAAACAAGTGGAAGAGCCTGGCGTCCCTCTCAGGCCGCCATCAGCCCGCGATCTCGTGGGTCACTGGCGCCGTAATCGCGTTGGGACAGGAGACGCTCGCGCCGTAGTCCGGCACGGCGATCGGCGCTTTCACCGTCGGACAATACGGAGTGCGCTGGAGATAAAGGGTCGAGCCGATGAGATCGGAATAGCCGGGGGTCGACGTCGTGTTCTTCTGCAGGTAGTACTGCTGCGTCGCGTCCGCCATTTTCTTCTGATTCTCTTGGCAACCCGCGGCCTGCGACTCGCATCGGGCCCGGAGGTAGCTCGACACGGCAATGGCCGCCAGAACCCCGATGATGGCCACGACGATCATCATCTCCACAAGGGAGAAACCTCTGGCAGCTGCCTTGCGCTTCATTCTTCCCGTAACCCGGCCCAACGGCAGGCGTTTGATCCCCACAAGCACTCGACCGCATTCTGATGGGATCTCCGGGGAAACGCAACAGATTTCCCGCCAGGTGTCGCGCCGATTTCTCTTGCCACGGCTTCCCCGACGACGGATAGGTGAGAGAGGAGCGCGCACATGGCTAAACCCAAGCGCACGAGACGCCAGTTTCTGAAAGCCGCCGCAACCGCGGCCGCGAGCGCATGGGCGGCGCCGCGCGTCATCGCGTCCTCCGCTCTCGGCGATGCGACCACGGATGGGGCCGGAGAACGGGTCGCGCTGGGCTGCATCGGCGTGGGCGGCAGGGGAGGGCTCAACATGCGGACGTTGATGGCCCACGGCGGCCAAGTGCTGGCCGTGTGCGACGTCAACCGAGCGGCCCGCGAAGCCGCCAGGAATGAAGCGGAGGCCCACTACGCGAGCAAGACGCGCTCGGGAACCTACAAGGGCTGCGCCGCCTACAACGACTTCCGCGAGGTCCTCGCCCGCGACGACGTGGACGCCGTCATGATTGCCACGCCCGACCACTGGCACGTCCCCATCGCCTTGGCCGCGGTTGAGGCGGGCAAGGACGTCTACGTCGAGAAGCCCCTCGGCATGACCGTCGCCGAGTGCCAAGCGCTGCGGGCCGCCGTTCGACGCCGCGGGGTTGTTTTCCAGCACGGGACCGAACAGCGCGCGCGGAGCTTCGTGCGCTTCGCGTGTGAACTGGTGCGCAATGGGCGCATCGGCGAAGTGCGCTCGGTCAAAGTCGGCGGTCCGGGCGGCGTCCGCGCCGCCGTCGATCCGCCCGAAACGCCGCCCGAAGGGTTCGACTACGAAATGTGGCTCGGGCCCGCGCCGCGCAGGCCTTTCACCGCGAGATGCTGCCTGCAGAACGGGCACTGGTTCATCTCGGACTTCGCCGCAAGCGGGTTCGTGGCGGGATGGGGGATACACTATCTCGACATTGTCCAGTGGGCCCTGGACGCCGACGAGACGGGGCCCGTCGAGATCGACGGACGCGGGACCTTTCCCGAGGACGGTCTCTTCGACACCGCCCTGACTTGGACCATTGACTACACTTACGCCGATGGGGTCAAAGTCAACTACACGGACCTGACGCAACCGGGCCACAATCCCTTCGGCATCCGGTTTGAGGGAAGCGAAGGCTGGATCCACCTGACCTATGACGGGACTCCGGAAGCGCACCCGAAATCGGTTCTGAAGTCGGTCATCGGCCCGGACGAGATCCGCCTCTTCGAGACGGACAGCGACGACAAGAACTTCCTGGAGGCCGTGAAGAGCCGAGGGCCGACCTGCTCGCCCATTGACGCGGCTCACCGCTCCACTTCGCTCTGCTTTCTCGGCGACATATCGATCCGCCTCGGCAGGGGACTGAAATGGGACCCCGAGACCGAGCGAT
>DATKZW010000092.1:0-2119 GCA_035527775.1 Sumerlaeia bacterium
TTTCTACCGAGCATGAGAACCCGCAAGGCCGCGGCCAACACGGTGAGCGCGGACACAATGACGGCAGTGTCTTTCCTTGTCCCGCAGGCGAGCGTCTCCCGGAACCGTCGAGCCCACGGCATCTTCTCAAGCGCACGAAACGGTTGGCCTGTTGCGGGCGTTCCGTCACCGCCTATCCGCTGCATCGTCCTTCTCCCTGGAGGGACCGTCATTGGCCCTGGGATTCGCGCGCGGCGCCTCTGCGGAGCACGATCGCTGCCTGCCGTCGGAGTCCCGAATCCCGGGTGATGCGGGATCCGCTTCCCACGGCGATGTCTCCGCGCCAGGCGCGCCGTCCTCCCGCCCCGCCTGGCGTCTGTCCACTCTCGCAAGCAGAAGCAACCCTCCTCCGAACACGAGCAGACCCACTGCTCCCCATCCAAACCGGCCGCGCCGAATCCATGCCGGCGTCATGCCATCAAAGCGTCCCGCCCCGACGAGGGCGCCCAAAGCCTTCATTTGGAGATAGGGGGGGCAATACTCGGGGAAGTAAGGAACGGCATTCTGGAACAAGAGAAGGGAGTTCTCAACGCCTCGGACCGCATAACGGTTCTCGGACATGCGGATTCCCAGGCGCTCGCTCGCGTGATGGAACCACGCATAGGGCGCGACCAGAGTGGCCGAGAGTTGCACAGCGAGACTCACGAGCACAAGACCCACAGTGAGCGACCTCGCCACGGCCCCTCTCTTTCGCAATCCCGCCAGGACAGGGAAGGCGCCAAGCATAACCAGGGGGATCACAGGCAAGAGAAACCGCGGTCCCCAGCACGTGCAGCCTGCCCAGTTCGACCACTTCGAGTAAGCGAGCAAAGGGATCACAACCAACAAGGCGGCCAACACGGCCGGGCGGCGATGCGAGCGGAAGAGCGAGACGAACCCCGCGATCCCGAGCAAGGCCACCGGCGAGAACACGAACACGCTCTTGCCGGGCGAGAGGAGATTGCCGAAAAGCCCCACAGCAAGAGGCGTGATGAAGCTCAGCTCCGTCGAATATCCAAACCCCCCGCGACTGACAAACTGGAAAGCCAGGAAGGCGAACCCCGGCAGCAACCCGAAGGCGAAGCGGAGAGCAAAGAGAAGTCTTCCGCGGCGTCCCGCCCCCATCGCGCCGGCCAGGAGCAACACGGCTGGCGCAAAGAGGAACATGGCGTTGTTGCACGGCAGGAGTCCCGAAAGCACGCCGCACAAGACGGCGTCGCGCGGACGGCGCTCAAGCGTCGCGCAGAAAGCTGCGGTCAGAAGAAGGCCCGTCAGGGTCTCTGTGAAGAAGAGAGGCGTGTAAGCAAAGACGATCGTGCAGAGACCGAGAAGAAACGTTGGCAGGAGACATTCCCTCCCGGCGAAGCCGAGTCTCCGCCCGCATTGATAAAAGACCAGACAGAGCAGCGTTGCGACTACGGGACTAAACCAGAGCGTGAAAACCAGCGCCCTCCGATGGGCTGGGACCTCGTAGAGCATGGTGAGATCGCCCTCCCCGAACTCCCTCGGGTCCGACGGCGCTCGGGACAGCAAACGAAAAGGGGCGGCGAGAAGGGGATGCAGGAAACCGTATTTGGGGACAGCCTGACCCCAATAGACGTTCCGCCTGCCGTCAAGGTCGAGATACTCGGCCCGGAATCCGCGCCCCTGCGCCAGGTTGTCCGTCATCAGATAGCGGACGATCTCATCCCCACATCCCAGATTGTCGCCGCTGTAGACCAAAGAATACGCGGCAAGCAGCGTCAGCGAAAGCGCGAGAGCGCGCCGAAGGTCGCCCGCTCGGTCCCCATCTGCCCCAATTCTCCGAGCGACTACGCCCATGAGAACGGCTCTCCTTCGGACCGTCCGCTCTCCCGCGACCGCGTGCGGGGAAACCTAGCCGAGGGACTCAGCCGGTCGCTCATCGCTCTTCGCCTTCCGGCCGTTGAAGTTCGTTCAGATCCACATTGCCATCTCGGAGAACGCTGATGGAGAGCGCCACCGCCCCGATGCTGTCGCCCGTTGCGTGCGGCTCGCGGTTCGTGAGGTATATGAGAAGGACGAAGAAGAAGAGGACGAGGAGGAGAAACGGATGCGCTCTGGCAGTGGGACGTCGCATCGC
>DATKZW010000093.1:0-7435 GCA_035527775.1 Sumerlaeia bacterium
GTGCTCTCCTACAACGTGGCGGGCAAGTTCCTCCTCGACCCGCCCACGACCGCCCCGCTCCGTCGCGTCCTCGCGGCCATCGATCCCGACGCGATCGCCTTTCAGGAGATCCGCCACGACTTGGGCGACGGCGACCCCGAGGCGGCGGCCGGACTCATCGGCGGCGCCCTCGATGCCATCCTCCCCCCCGGCCCCTGGAGCGTCTGGGTCGGCCAGAGCGACGGACACAACCGAAACGCCCTCGCCAGCCGCTTCCCCCTTTCCATGCCCGTCCGCGACACGACCCCCGCCTCCGACATTCGCGGCGTCACGGCCGCCCTCGTCGACCTCCCGAATCCGCGCTTCGGAGAAACCGACCTGTACGTGATGAACGTGCACATGAAAGCCGAGGACTCCGCCACCACGCCCAGCAGCGACGCGCGACGGCAAAAACACGCCGACGCCATCATCAGTTGGATGCGCGACGCGCGGATCCCGGCGTGCACTTCCTGCCCCGACGGAGACCAGATCGACCTGCCGAGCGGCACGCCCATGCTGGTCGTGGGCGACTTCAACCTTTACACACCCGCCAGCGCCGATCGCGCCCCCTACCATCCCACGCGGACTCTCATCGAGGGAGACGTTTTCGATGAAGAAACGTTCGGCCCGCACGCCCCGCCGGATTGGGACGGCTCACCCGCGACGGACGCCGCCCCCTGGGATTATGCCGACGGCAACCCCGCCACTTACCCCAGCACGGGCGCGCCGCGCGACCGCCTCGACCGATTCATCTACACGGATTCAGTCCTCCGCGTCGCCAACCGCGCCATCCTGAACGCGCTGAACCTGTCCACGTCGACCCTCGCGGCCCTCGGCCTCGAAGCCGCGGACACCGGCACAGCGACGTCCGACCACTTGCCCGTCTTCGTCGATCTCGAACTCGGCGCCGAACCGGTCCCTGGCCGCCTCCTCATCAATGAGTTCCTTTACAACGACGAAGGGACCGACGACCGGAATTTCCTCGAGCTCATCAACGTCGGCGGCCGCCCCGTCAACCTCGACGCGCCCGCCGACTATCACCTCCTGCGTTCGGATTCCGGCCTTCCGACCGACGCTCCGACCACCGAGACCGAGGCCTCGCGCTACGATCTGAACGGCGTGGTCCCGCCGGGCGGGGTCTTTGTTCTCTACAACTCCGCGGGCCAGTCGAAGGGCATCGCTGCGCGCATCGAGGCGAATCTTCCCGATCCGCTCCAAAGGCACGACCAAAGGTACGACCGCTCCTTTCTCCTGGCCAACAGCAGCAACAGGGGAATCGCACTCATCGCCACCGAGGACAACGCGACCGACCAACTCATCGAGGCCTACATGTACGAAGACTCCGCCGACGACGGCAACCACTTCTTCCTCACGAGAAGAAACCTCCTCATCCAACTCGCCGCCCCGCAACGGTGTTCCCTCCGCGTCGCCGGCGACGACCGCTCCTTCCTCCGCCGCCCCCCCGACGCCAGCCCCGACACCTTCGCCCACTGGACCCTCCTCGGCGCCGAAACCGCCGGCCGCATCAACCACCCCAACCCTCCCAAGAACGTCTGGATCGTTCACTAATCCCCGGCCCCTCGGGGCGCTTCGCCAAGATCCGACCCTTTCCCATAACGTGGTCCGATGCCCTGTTGACGAAAGGAGGGGAGTGACATAACATCCGCGCTGAACGGACGTCGTCGCGGCGCCGTCCCATGATGTTCCATGATTCTGGAGGAGAGATAATGACCAAAGGGGCGCCGAGGTTTCATGCTTGCACGATCGGATTGCTTGTTGCCTTCGCGGCGTGCAGTCGGCTGCCGGAAGCGGGGCAGCCGGCGGACGCGAGAAGATCGCGAGCCACGATCGAGCGATTGGAGAAGTGGCTTTCGACGGAGCCGGCGGACCGTCCCCCACTCGAGAAGCAAGTCTTTGCCCGAGTCGCCTTGACCCGCCCCGACGCCGCCAAGGCCCATGAACTCCTCTTGAATGACCGCGTCGAGTCGATACGAGAAAAGCGCCGCGCCGAATGGACGGACAAGGTGGTGCGGGTGGGGGAGTATGAGATGAAGTTCGACTACCGGTCCTTTGGGGAAAAGCCCGAGGACGGTTGGGACCTCTACATCTCGCTTCACGGAGGCGGAAACACGAGGCCGGCGGTGAACGATTCCGCGTGGCGGAGACACATCCGGCTCTATGAGCCCCAACAGGGAATCTATCTGACCCCCCGCGCCCCGACCGACACCTGGGACATGTGGCACCAAGCGCACGTGGACGCGCTCTTTGACCGAATCATCGAGGGGGCGATCGTTCACATGGGAGTCAATCCCAACAGAGTCTACCTGATGGGATATTCCGCCGGGGGAGACGGCGTCTATCAGGTCGCGCCGCGCATGGCGGACCGCTGGGCCGCAGCGGCCATGATGGCGGGACACCCCAACGACGCCTCGCCTCTCGGTCTGCGCAACATTGGCTTCACGCTGCACATGGGCGCCCTCGATGGCGCCTACAACCGCAACCAAGTCGCGGCCGAATGGAAGGAGAAGCTCGAAGCGCTCCGGGCGCAGGCCCCCGACGGGTACGTCCATGAGGTGCAGATTCACGAAGGCCTGGGCCACGGGATGCGGGGCAAGGATGCCGTGGCCCTGGATTGGATGGCGCAATTCACCCGCACGCCTTTGCCGAGCAAAATCGTGTGGAAACAGGACGATGTGACCCACTCGAGGTTCTACTGGCTGGCCGTCCCCGAAGACTCGGAGAAGCCTGGCGCGGAAGTCGTGGCACAGTGCGACGGCCAGAAAATCGCCATCTCGCGGGCCTCCGACGTGAACGCGCTGACTATTCGACTGAACGACCGCATGTTGGACTTGGACAAGCCGGTCCTCGTCGAATGGAATGGGACCCGATTGTTCGAAGGATTCGCCGTCCGAAGCGTCTCCACGATGTCACGGACGCTGAAGGAGACAATCGACCCGGAACTGGCCTTCGTCGCGGAGATCACGGTCGAACTGAAATAGAGCCAAGCGACGCGGAATCGCGGAACCACGGGACGGAAACGCGAGACGCAACGCATATTCCAGGCCGCTCGATCCAACACGCGCTCCTGTGCCGCGCCCAACTCCCCCATCGCCTCGACAAGGCCCTTGAGCGCGGGCCTGTAGCGCTTGGTCCCCGCAAACTCTTTCAGGCCTTGACCGGTCGCCGGGAGGTCGCGGATTCTTCGCGGAAAACGGCGGGCGGCGGGATTCTCAAGCCCGGATAGTCAGGCGCGAGGAGTTGAGCGAGACGGCGCAGAGGCAGGCCGATCACGTTGTTCAGATCCCCGTCCACCGAGTCGATGAAACGGGCGCCCTCGCCTTGAACCGCGTAGGCCCCCGCTTTGTCGAGGGACTCGCCTGCGGCCGCGTACGCCTCGATCTCCTCGTCGCTCAGCTCACGAAAGCGCACGCGGCTTGTTTCCGTTCCCGTGCGCGGCCCCTGCGCGGAACGGTCCGAGCGTCCCACCGCCAAGGCCGTGACCACCTCGTGGGTGCGGCCGCTCAACTGGCGCAACATACGGACCGCTTCCGAGCGACTGGCCGGTTTGCCGAGGATGACGCGGCGGGGCGCCGGGGGGGCGGAGGATGACGCTCGCGCCGGCGTCGCTTTCTCCTCGCGGTCGAAGCAGACGAGCGTGTCCGCGGCGACAACGACGGACGGCGTCGTCAGAGACGCGGCAACGTCGCGCCATTTCTCGAGAGCGGCGCGCAGGGCGAACTCGCGCGGCGTGGAGGCAACGATGCGCGATTCGTCCACGGAGCTGGTCCGAATCGAGAAAGGCAAACCCAGGAGACCAAGAAGACGGCGACGCCGGGGAGACCCGGACGCCAGTACCAGGGGGAGTTGTTCGTATCCCGGCATCGCTCGTCGGGGAGATGCGCCATGGCGCAATAGGCGATCCGCGGCGCAGGCAGGAGCCAAGGCCCGGGTTACTTTCGACGTCCCAGGTCCGTCACCAGCGGGCGTAGGTCCAGTTCAAGATCGACCTCGCACTCGCCGGGGCTGGGGAACCGACGGTCGACGATTCTCGCCTGGGCAACGGCCAAACGCACTCGCTTCGCCGCCTCCTCGTCCTCCGACATCAGATCGCCCACCGTATATCTTGCATGGAGGGCGACAGTCTGGACCATCTCGAGCATCTTCTCCTGTGCGTCTTTCACCGCCGCTTCGTAAGCCAATCGCTCGAGAGTCAGACTTTTCCCTTGGTGTTTGGGCGCCTTCTTGCGCTTCTCCCCGGACTCGACGGACTCTTCGACGATCTCCCCCCACCCAAGCAGAGCGATCGGTTCGAGGGGCAACCGCGCGACTGCGCTGTATGTCCCCTCTTGGGTCTCCGCCCCGTAGACAAACTGGCACGAGGACCGGATTGCCTTATCCATCCGCGAACGAAAGTCCTCGTCTTGTTGCAAGGCCTCGCCCACCAGTTTCCCGCCCGGCGCCGGGAGCCCCGCGACGCGGGTTGCCAGATCGCGCAGGAGCCGCTCTTGCGCTTGGCGCCGGGCCAGCATGACGGCCTCGACGTGGCTGTTTGCCTCTTCCGGAAGGGGGACCCCGGCTCGGGCCTCCAATATCTGGGACGCCCAGCCCGGGAAATCCGCTCCGGGACGCCGGACGAGAACCTCCTTCGGCGACTGCTCCCCGGGCGTTTCGGGAAGGCCGCCCGCGGCATCTTGCTCCTTGACCAAGAGATCGCGCGCGGGAGCCGCGCCGAAACCCGTAACGACGAACGCGCGCCGGCGAGGGAACCCGAGCATCTGGCCCAGGGGTGCGCAACCGCACAGACCGACGATAAGCAAGGCGCAGAGCGCCAGCGAGGCGCGCCGCCACATGGTTCGTCCGAGCCCGCCGTGCGCGAGCTGGTTCGTTGAAGAGTCAGTCATACTGCATCCAGCGTTGTGGTTGCCTCGTTTCATCTCAGTGCGCCGCCGATCCAGGGCAACCGTTCCCCGGAGTCTAAGTTCTTGCTCGGCTTCGCGCAACCTGAAAGTCGAGCGCCGCGGTTGGGGTTTTGGGCGTTCCTTCCTGGTTGCATGAACGTCGGGAATCTGGTTAGATGGTGCATCCGTTCGCGTCGGGGGTGTGCGGAGGCCCGGAGAAGAAAGCCACGGCGCGACATTCAGAGGGATGAGGAGGAGCGAGAGGCATGGAACGACGTTGTTTCCTTCAAGCCCTGGGCGCTGGGACAGCGTCACTGGCTTTGAATCAACTGAGCTTGGGGACAGAAGGCGCAGTCCCCCTCAAAACCAACATCATCTTCATTCTCGCCGACGACCTGGGCTACGGCGATCTCGGGTGCTACGGGCAGACGAAGATCCAGACGCCCCATATCGACCGGCTGGCGGCTGAAGGAATGCGGTTCACGAACCATTACACGGGTTCGCCCGTCTGCGCGCCGGCCCGTTGCAGCCTCATGACGGGCCTGCACACGGGCCATTGTACGCTCCGTGATGACCAGGCGAAGGCGGGAAAGAGGAAGCTCGTTCCTCTCAGCTCGGACGACACGACGATCGCCTCGCTGCTGAAAGAGGGAAAGTACATGACGGGCGTCATCGGGAAGTGGGGCCTCGGGAATCCCGGCACGACCGGCACTCCCCTGCAACATGGGTTCCGCTGGTTCTTCGGCTACCTTGACCAGGTCCACGCTCACGACTACTACACGGATTATCTGCTGCGGGACAGAGTGCGGATTCCTTTGAAGGGAAACGTAGGGGGGAAGAAGGAGCACTACACCCATGACATATTGACCGAGGACGCCCTTGCGTTCATCAATCTCTATGAGAAGGAAGAGGGCACTCCCTTCTTTCTCTATCTGCCGTTCACCCTCCCCGGCGGCGAATGCGTGGTCCCCGACGACGCGCCCTACACGAGCGAGAACTGGAGCCAGAGAGACAAGAACTACGCGGCCGCGATCACGCGTCTAGACCGCGACGTGGGTCGGATTATGGCGCTTCTCAAGGAAAAGGATATCGAAGACAATACCATCGTTTTCTTCACTAGTGACAACGGCCCCAACCCGCCGTTCATCGAGTTTTTCAACAGCGCCGGGGGACTCCGCGGCGGCAAACGCAGTCTCTACGAGGGCGGCATCCGCGTCCCCATGATCGTGCGCTGGCCGGGGAAGGTCCCGGCCGGCAAGGTGAGCGACTTCCCCTGGGCGTTCTGGGACTTCCTGCCGACGGCGGCCGAGCTCGCCGGACTTGAGCCGGCCAAGAACATCGACGGCATGTCGGTCGTCCCGACGTTGCTCGGCAAGGAACAAACGCCGCACGAGTATCTCTACTGGGAGTTCTATGATCCCTTCCATCAAGCGGTGCGCATGGGCGATTGGAAGGGCGTCCGTTTCGGCGCGGAGGAGCCGCTCGAACTCTACGATCTGAGTGCGGACCCAGCCGAGAAGAACGACGCGGCGGCGCAACGCCCGGAGATCGTCAAGAAAATCGAAGGCATTATGGCTGAAGCCCATACCGATTCGCCGTACTGGCCAGTGGTCGGCAGGGCCGATGCGGAACGGAAATAGGAGACGGGCTCCGGCTCGTGAGGGTCCAACGCGCGCTCCACCGCACTCAACCAGATCGTCATTGTGAACCGGCGGGCGCGCGCTTACAATGTGGTCGCGGATCGGGGCGATCCGTGAATGGGGCCGGGCCAGCCAACCCGAGGAGGACATTATGGCTCAGAGCGCTGTTTCGGAAAGCATACAGATCCCCGATTTCGCGGGAATGGACTACAAGGTCGCCGATATGTCCCAGGCGGACTTCGGGCGCAAGGAAATCGAGATCGCCGAGCACGAAATGCCCGGACTGATGGCCACCCGCCGGAAATACGGCAAGGCAAAGCCGCTCGCCGGCGCCCGAAACATGGGCTCGCTCCACATGACGATCCAGACGGCCGTGCTGATCGAGACGCTCGTCGAGCTGGGCGCGTCGGTTCGCTGGTCGTCGTGCAACATCTTCTCGACGCAGGACCACGCCGCGGCCGCCATCGCCGCCGCCGGAACCCCGGTCTTCGCCTGGAAGGCCGAGACCCTCGAGGAGTACTGGGAGTGCGCCCTTCAAGCGCTCAGCTTCCCCGGCGGGAAGGGGCCGAATCTGATCGTGGACGACGGGGGCGACGCCACGCTGCTCGTCCACCGCGGCCACGCCGCGGAGGACGACCCGGCCATCCTGGCCGAGCCCACAGACGACAAGGAGCTGCGCGAGGTCAACGCACTGCTCAAGCGGACACTCGCCGAGGATCCCCAGTTCTGGCACCGACTCACCGCCGAGTGGAAGGGCGTCTCCGAGGAGACCACCACCGGCGTGAACCGCCTGTATCAGATGCTCTCGCGCGGCGAGCTGCTGGTGCCGGCGATCAACGTCAACGACTCGGTCACCAAGAGCAAGTACGACAACATCTA
>DATKZW010000094.1:0-2556 GCA_035527775.1 Sumerlaeia bacterium
TCAGCAGAATCCAAGGCGGCTGAACGGGCGCGCGAACCGTCGTGGTCTGGACCATTTCCGTCTTTCCGTTCTCGTCCGCCCGGATTTC
Organism: Sumerlaeia bacterium; assembly: GCA_035527775.1. Classification (GTDB taxonomy): domain Bacteria; phylum Sumerlaeota; class Sumerlaeia; order UBA8349; family UBA8349; genus DATKZW01. The sequence goes on from DATKZW010000094.1 coordinate 89, forward strand.
GAGGCCTTGTCCCTTCGGCATTCGCTCGGGAACCAGCCGCCCGTCGATCCGCTCCTTCGTCGTTGTCTCGACAAACATGTCATCGTGCAGCAGGCACCAGCGGAAGCCTTCCACGACGCTCCCCATGGGATTCAGCCCGTAAAGGTAGCGCCAGCCCCCGTACTGCTCCTCGGGAATGCGGCTGAACGGAACGATGATGCTGCAGAACATCCAGACCTGGATCAAGAACGGCACAACGAATCGCACATCGCGGTACTTGACGTTCAGGGCCGCCAGAACGAGTCCCGCGCCGAGGGCGGTCCCGAAGGCAATCAGCACAAGAAGAGGGATCAGAACGATCGTCCAGGCGGGCGTCGTCCCGAAGCAGAAGATCATGACGACGAGAATGGCAAAGGCGATCAAGAAGTCGACCAACCCGGACACGCACGCGCCCAGAGGCATGATAAGGCGAGGGAAGTAGATCTTCGTCAAGAGGTTCGCCCGGCCCACCAGCGAATCGCTCGCGGCGCTGAGAGCGCCGGCGAAGTAGGACCACGGCACGACGCCCGCAAGATAGAAGAGGTAGGGGTTCAGTCCGTCGGACGGCAGACGCGCCCATCTGCCGAAAATGGTGCCCAGGATCGCCATGTGGATCACGGGCACGAGAATCGCCCAGGCGAATCCGAGGAGAGCCTGCTTGTACTTGACCTTGACGTCGCGCCAGCTCCAGAAGAAGAGCAACTCGCGGTAGTCCCACAACTCGCGAAGATTCAGGGAAATCCAACCGCGCGGAGGGCGAATGTGGATGACGACGGGCGGCGGGGGCGGGAACGGCGGCGCTGAGGAGTCGGCGGCTGGAGACGTCATCGTCGAAAAACGGGTTCCTCTCGGAATCTCTCGCACCCGACGGTCGGCGCTACGAGGGGCGACTCCCACAGAATAGGCACGCCCCGCAACCAAGTCAAAATCTTTTTCCGACTCGCGTCGCTCGTGGGGCCGCGTCCGAATTCCAACGCCTCGCGAACGCCGGCCTCAAAGGCCGAAATGTCAAAGCCCAGGGCGTTGCCGCCGCTACGCTTACAGGCTTTGTCCCCAAGCCGCTGCGGGGCTGCTGGAATTCGGACAGGCGCCCGTCGCTCGCCTTCGGATTCCCCTCGCGATCCGCTCACTGCGGCGCTGGAGCGGCATTTCATGGCAGTTCCTAGACCAAATGAGTGGACCCAGATGGGCCATCCGGGATAAGGTGCGGGCGCGAGTCGGTGGCGTTCCTTGACCGGCGCAAAAGGAGGGGCAACCGATGGATCACAGAGAGCGCTTCGTACGAACTCTGACGGGGCGGAAGGTCGACCGCGTTCCCTTCATCAAGGTTTTTGGGGGCGCAAACGCCGTCATTCCACGCTGGGAGCGCGAGCGCCCAGGAATCTCCCAATGCATCGACGAGATCCTGCGGTTCGAAGGCGAGTACCGCGGGTGGCAGATCGCGCCGGTGAACATGGGGCTCTCTCGGGTCGGCAAGACCGAGATTCTTCAAGAGAACGAGGCCCGAATCGTCCAGAGACGCGGGGACGGTACGGTCGAGATTCTCCAGAAAGGCTCGGACTTCCACCACCAGACGGTCGAGTGGCCCGTGAAGGACCGTCGCGATTGGGACCGGGTCAAGAGCCGCCACATGCAGGCGGACGACCCGGGTCGGTTCCCCGACGACTGGGCCGCCTGCGTCGAGCGCTTCCGCGCGCGCGACTACCCGCTGCAACTCACCCATGGGGGCGTCTACGGTTTCGCGCGCAACCTGATGGGCGACGAAGCCCTCGCCTACGCCTTCTATGAGGCGCCGGACCTGGTGCACGACGTCATGGACTCCTACACCGAGATGGCGATATCGATCTGGGGCAAGATGGTTGAGGACGCGGATTTCGACCTGATCGAATGCTGGGAGGACATGGCCTTCCGCAGCGGCTCGATGGTCTCGCCCGGCATCTTCCGTGAGTTCATGAAGCCGAACTATCTGAAGATCGCCGCTTTCGCCAAGGAACACGGCGTCGGGATCATCCTGGTCGATTCCGACGGCTATATCGACGACCTCACGCCCCTCATGCTCGAGAGCGGCGTCACGGCCATGTATCCTTACGAGGCGCAGTCGGGATGCGACGTTGGCAAGATGCTGGACCGCCATCCCCGTCTCGGCGCCATCGGCGGGCTGGACAAGCAGGCGATGGCGAGAGGCAGGGAGGCCATCGATCGCGAAATGGAGCGCGCGCGCCGCTTGATCCGCAAAGGCCGCTTCATCCCCGGGCCCGACCACTTCGTTCTCTCTGACGTGAGCTGGGAGAGCTACCGGTATTTCATGGAGAGCCTGCGCGAAGTCGTCATGACAACCGCACCCGCCCCGTAGGGCGGGGCGAGGCCCCACCGTTCCGGGTCGGAAAGAGGCGAACGAGGTGAGCCTCCCCCCAAAAACTGGACAGCCACTTAAGGTGGAAAATGTGGTA
>DATKZW010000095.1:0-12680 GCA_035527775.1 Sumerlaeia bacterium
AACCGCCGGCCGCGCCCAGCAGGGACGCCGTTCCGATCCCCCCGGCGGTTCTCAAGAAGTCGCGTCGCGAGAAAGTCGCGCGTTTTTCGGCGCCCATATTTCCGTCCCTCCATTTCTTCGACGGTTGACGGCGCCCTCATCCTAACGTCGGGTCTCCGCCGTCACAAGCACAATCCGCATGGAGGGAGAGCGTTCCACGATTTCAGGAAAGATCCCCATCTCTCACGGAGCACGGCGCCAAAGCGCTTCAACGCTTTCCGGCGACCGTGGCGGATGGCGTTGGCGTGGGTCGTCGCGCTCTGTCCTGCCACTGGTGCGGCTTGAAAAGCCAATCCCGGGGGAGTAATCTGAATATGGCGCGAGTTCCGATCTCACGGATCCCGTCCGCCTTGCCGGCGCTGACGCGCCTGCGCAGAAAACCGTTCGAATCTCAAGTGCGCCATGTTCTTCTACGACTCGCCTCTGGCCGCCCGTCTCTTCGACCTCCAGAACGAGGGTGACCCGATTCTGGAGACGGAGCGCGATTTCTTCCTCGACGCCGTCCGGGACGCCGCCGGCCCGGTTCTTGACATGGGGTGCGGCACGGGCCGGATTCTTCTGCCGGCGCTTCAGGGAGGAGCTGAAATCCGCGGCGTTGACGTCTCAACGGCTTTCTTGGCCCGACTGCGAACCAAGGCTCAGGCCCTCGGACTGGCGCCGGCCGTCTGGCGGGCCACGCTCTGTTCGCCGGCCGTACGCCGCGGCGCGTTCGCGTTGGCTTTCGCCGCCTTTCGCACTTTCGACCATCTGGTCGAACCCGGCTCGCGGAGGCAATTCCTGCGCGAGACCCGGCATCTGCTCCGGCCCGGAGGCCGTCTCCTTCTCAATCTCGCCAATCCCGATCCCCTCGAACTCCAGAACGCTCTCGGTCAGAAGATCCTGATGCGCGACGATCTGATCGATCCCGATTCGGGACGCCGGGTCATCTGGTGGGGGGCGACCCGCTTCGATTGCGAGACGAAGCGGATTCTCCAGATCTACCAGTACGACTTCGTGGATGAGGGCGGGCGGGTCCGAGAGATCTACGATCTCCGCTTAGTCATGCGATGGACTCCCTTTGATGAGATGGAAGCCATGGCCAAAGCAGCCGGTTACGCGGTGGCGGATCGGTGGGGAGGGTTCGAGGGCGAGCGCTTCGAAGTCGGAACCGGGGACGCCGTCTGGGACTTGAGAGTGAGGTAGGCCCGCCTTGTGACGGGCGCGTCGAAGACGCCGACGCGGGGCGCGCGGTTGAAGGAGCGGCCCCGCCGCGGGAGGGCTGCTGTGAGCGAAAGAACGAAGATCAAAATCTGCGGCATTACAAACGAGGCGGACGGGTTGGAGGCCGGCCGGTTGGGCGCCGATTTCATCGGCTTCATCTTCTATCCGCCCAGCCCGCGGTACATCGAACCGCGACGGGCGGCCGAAGCGCTGCGGACGATCCGCGAAGCCTGCGGACCCGCCGCTTCTCCCCGCGCAATCGGCGTCTTCGTCGACGAAGATCCCGCCCGCATCGCCGCGGTTCGCGAGGAGGTGGGACTCGCGGGGGTCCAGTTCTCCGGCGACGAGACGCCGGAGGTCGTGGCGCGCTCGGCGCCGCTGCGCATTCGCAGCCTTTCGATCGAGACTTTGGACCGCCTTGGGCGGTACGATGTGGACGCCTATCTGTGCGACGCCCACGCGCCGCTGGAGAAGGGGGGAACGGGCCGCTCTTACGACTACGAGACTCTGCGACCCCATATCCCGCGCTATCCCCTGATCGTCGCCGGAGGGCTGACGCCCGAAACCGTGGGCCGCGTCGTGTCCAGTCTCGGGCCGTGGGGCGTCGACGTCTCCAGCGCCATCGAGTCCGAGCCGGGCCGCAAGGACCACGCCCGGATGGCGGCTTTCGTCCGGGCGGTCCGCAAAGCTTGCAGGGGGGAAGCCGAGACCTATTGAGGCTCGAAAAACCGATTGACGCGCTAAGTTCAGCAAAATGAGCGCGGCCTGTGCCAATCACTATCGCGAGACCCGTACCGCGAGACTCAATGAGAGGGGATGTGAGAAGCGCGCGCGTCCGGTTGGTCGGGGGGCAGTAGGGCGGGGCAGAGCGGCGTTTACGCCGCGGCGACCCAGCAACTTTCGGCGGTCATGGCGCGTTCCGCCCCGCGCCGGCATGTCCGGAAATCCGTGCGATCCGCGCAATCCGCGGACGCCTTGCTTCTTCATTTCTGACAAGATGAACAGGATTCGCAGGACGAACTGGATTCGGATCAGGCGCCATCGACAGATGTCATCTTGTTCATCCTGTCCATCCTGTCTGAAGGCTCTCTTTTCTATCCCCCAAAGTGCTGATTCAACCGCGCGGTGAACTCGGACGCGTCGCCGAATTGGCCTGTCATGGCATCGGTCGTCGTGCGGCCGGCGTCGAGTTCGCCCGCCCAGTACGCCTTCTCGTGGTCGGCGGGGAATCTGCCGAGGAAGGCGCGGTATAGGCGCACGGTGTAGTCTCCGTTCGTGGGGTTCTTGGACTGGGACTCGTCGGACGCCAGGATCTCGCGCGCCATCCGCTTGGCCTGGGTACGGCAGGCTTCGATGCTGTTTCTTATCCTTGTGGCCCCGGTGCCCCCGCCGGGGTTGCCCCGGGGAAACTCGACAGCCGAGGGCGGCTGTCCCACACCCTTGCCTTCTGACGACTCGACAGCCGAGGGCGACTGTCCCACACCCTTCGCCGCGTCGAAGAGGCTGGCGGCGTACTCGAGCCCTTCCTTGTCGGCCAAACGATCCAGCAGGCCGACGTACATGGCCGTGACGAAGTTGCGGCTCGGGTCGCCTGGGTTGTCGGGGTACATTTTCACGATCCGCGCCGCGAACTCTTCTGATTCGGCGAAGATGCTCATGACTTCGGCGCGGTTCCAGGAAAGCGGGGACTGGCTCGGCCGCAGCGAGGAACGAGCGAGCACGTGCCTGTCCCCGCTTTCCGCGCTCTGCGCCGTTGTCCCGTCTCCGGTTCCGAGCCACTGGTCCAGTTCCGACTCCTGCGGATAGCGGCTGAGGAACGCCCAATAGCAGTCCTTGAGAAAAACCTCGTCGCTGAGTCCCCGCGTCGTGTACTCGTCCGAAAGAAAAAACAGCCGCCCCATCTCGCGCGGCACGAACCGCACATCAACGTCCATGGCGACCGCGTACTGGAAGTATCCAGTTTCCCACGTCTCAACTGCGCCTTATTCCGGCGCCCGCCCGAGCGCGAGCCAATAGAAGGACTCGATCAGCGTCGTGATCGTCTCAGGACCGAGGTAATAGATGTAAGCGCGACCAGCGGCCGAGGGGCTTGGGGGGAGACCAGCGACATGTGCGCCAATCACCAAGTCCTCTCGACCGTCGCCATTTGCGTCAGGAACCGCAGCAAGACGCCAGCCGAACCAGCCCCCCCCTCGCCCCGCATCACGGTCTTCTGGGGCGCGAGGAACCAGTGCAGCACGGTTCCAGAAACTCCGTCAAACACGTATGCCTCACCCCTTTCCGCATCGCTCACCGCGAGATCGCCAAGGCCATCCCCGCTCACGTCTGCAAGACCGCAGATGGACCATCCGAAGTAGTCCCTTCCGGACTCGTTCGTGGACATAAGGGTCAAGAGAAGGCTGCCGCTCGCCCCATCGAACACATAGACTTTGCCCGTACCTTGAGGCCAAGAGGACGCCGACACGGCAATGTCCCCTTTTCCGTCGCCGGTCAGATCCGGGATCCCGGATAGGGCGCTGCCGAAGGGCGCGGACTTGGGTTCTTCGGGGGGAAGGAGCGTGTGCAGAAGGCTGCCGTTCGCCCCGTCGAAGACATAGACTCGCCCGGCGTGCTCGCCCAACGCCGTTTCAGGGCCCTCCCCTGTGGCGCCGACGATGACATCGTCGTATCCGTCGCCGGTCAGGTCGGGAACGGATGAAACAGGCCCGCCGAACTCCCCCCCCTTCTGTTCGTTCGGCGAGACAAGGGCAAACAGGACCTCACCCGTGGCGCCGCTGAACACGTACGCCCGTCCCGCGTTCTCGGGGGGCCAACCGGGGCCTTCACCCACGCCGCCAGCGATGATGTCTCCTCGGCCGTCCCCATTGACGTCAGATATGGCTCCCACGTTCCTGCCAAAGCCACCCCCGCCATTCGGGGACTCATGCGTATGCAAGAGACCGCCGTTTGAGCCATCGTAGACATAGTTCGCCATGTGCCCCCCCACAACCACATCGCCCAGACCGTCGCCATTCACATCCGCCAAGCCGGCGACGGCCGCCCCGAAAGCCGTGTCCAGATTCCCACTTGGGCGGTAGATCTGACGGAGAACGCGGCCCGTCGCGCCGTCCAGAATGTACACGCGCGCGAGTTCCAGATAGCCGCCCTGCTCGTTCTCAGCCACCACTATCACGTCTCCGAGGCCGTCGCCGTTCAGGTCCGGGACCCCCGAAACACTCGAACCGAAGAGGCCGCCCATGGTTTCATTTGGCGAGCGCAGCTCCAAAGGGGGGAGCCAAGCATGCGAAGCGCCTGCAGAGAGACAGAGCGCCAGCCAGATTGGGAGTAGGCGATATGCAGGGGCGGGTCTCAGGTTCATCGGCGGTTCCTCGTCATATATCATTGCTTTGTGAGCACGAGAGCTCTGTCCGAGACGATGTCCGGGACGTTAATCTCGATGTCCCCGTCGCTGTCGCTGTCGGTGACGGTTGTCGCGTCTCCCACCTGTGCGCCCGTCATGGTGTTGTACCACCACGCCTTCCACGTGCTGCCCACCTCGATGTCGTCGAAGGCGATCGTGGCATCCGTGATCTCGATGTGAACCGTGCCGTTGGGATAGTACACGGCGTCATAGAGGAATCCCTGGCCCTCCCCCGAGTTATCGTAGTAGCAGGGATCGCCGAAGTCAAGGTACCCCTCTTCATATTCCCGCCGCCACCCGGTTTTTTCGGGGATTTCTTGACGGAGTCTCGTGTTCTCTCTCTTTTCCCTGGATTGTCGCTCGCCGACTGCTAAAGTATTGTTCTCAGGACGGGTAGCGGCGCCCGGGAACATTCGCGAGGTGTTCCATGTCGAACCAATCAGGAGTCGGTCCTCCGAGAGGAACCCGGAGGAAACCCGCTTCGGGAGGAAGGAGAACGATCATGAACGCGAACCGTCTTCAGCGCTGCGGGGGCCGCGTCGCGCCGGCTGGAATCCTTGCGGGTCTTGCTCTCGCCCTCGCTGCTTTTCCGTCCCTGGCCGCCGAGAGAGACGATTCCTCCTTCGCGCCGGACGCTAGGCGAGGCGCCCCCGGCTTGCGGCAAGAACGCCTTTCCCCGGCGAGAGGTCCCTCGCGCGTTCGACTGCTGCCGCCTCCCCGTGTATTGCCGCACCCTCCTTCGCGCGTTATCATCGAGCCCAGGCAGCCCTTCCGCGCGACGATCTGGACCGACCGCCAGTCCTACTACGAAGGCGATCCGATCCGGATCCATTTCCGCGCCACTCGCGACGCCTACATCTACATCTTCGACACCGACACGCACGGGGTCACCCGGCAGCTCTTTCCCAATTTCTACGACCGGGACAATTTCGTCGGCGCAGGCCAGACTTCCCGCATTCCCGACCGCAGCTACAGCCTAACCGTCACCGGCCCCGGCGGGCGGGAGTACTTGGACATCGTTGCCGTGGCGGAACGCTATTCCTGCCTGACCCCCTATGAGAGGTTCCGTCAGGGCGATCCATTCCCCAGGCGCGAGGGCGGGCGAAAGGGACTCCTGCAAGTCCTTGAGAAGGCGCAACGCCGGACGGGGGGTCCACGCTACCCGGATGAGGGGCCGAGCGCGCGTTCCCGCCGAGGCAACCGGGTGGCGCCGTCCAGGGTCGTGCCGCACGGCGTCGCGATCGACGTGCCCCGCTACGACGTCGAGGTCACCGCATGGGCCGAGACCTCCTTCCTCGTTCGGGCGCGCGCTTACCAGCAGCCCGCTTGGGAGGTCGGGCATCTGCGGATTTCCTCCGATCCCTCTCACGCCGAGATCTACGTGGACGGCGAACGGAAGGGGCAGACATCGGAGACCGTTCCTCTCGACTACGGTTGGCACAAAGTGGCCGTCGAGAAGAGCGGGTACGCCCCCCTCGGCGCCGACGTCCTCATCGACAGATCGTCCAGGAGAAGCATTCATTTCGATCTACGGCGGGGGTGGTGGGACCTCAACTGAACGCGCCGGTCGGGACCGCGCCCGGCGGACGCCGGAGTTGCGCCCGCACGCCTTGCCGACACTACGCGGCGTCGCGGAGGGCCGATCAAGAGCGGCCGAATTCCCAGGGGCTACTCCCCAACAATCTGGACAACAACTTCCCGTCGCCGGGGGCGGGTGTCGAAGCAGATGAGGACGATGTCCGTTCCCATTCCCAGATGTTTGCGGTTTTCACTGGCATTGGGGACCTTGCGTGTCCGAAAGGCCGCGGCGTTGAGGCGCGGCCACCCGCGCTTTTCCCACGGCGTCCTCGACGGCCGCCATCAGGACCCGGCTGCTATTGGTCGCTCCCGTAACGGCGTCGACTCGCGTCGACTGGGCCGCGATGATCCGCCCGGGAATGCCTTTCTCGGCCTTTTTCCCTATCCAGGACGCGAAATGGCTCAGGACCTGCACGTCGGCGATCCTCCCCCCTTCGACGGTCACCTTGACCCTTGCCTTGTTCGGGAGGATTCTCGCTTCCCCTTCATAGGTCCCGTCGGCCCATGGACCTGAAACTGCGATCGGCTTCTCCTTGATCGACACTCTCGCACACGTCACGCAAAGCAGGCCAACCATTGCCAGGGCCAACGCCGCGCCCGCGGTCGCCGCGGCTCGCTTGACCATCTTCTCTCCTCCTTGATGCGAACGGGCCTCTATTCGACCAACGCCTGCGCCAGCCTGAAGTGCTGCTTGAGCGCGGGATAGAGCGCGTGGAAGAGACCGTAGATCTCGTTGTAGCGTCGGTGCGCGGCGTCGTTGGGCTGAATCCGCGTCTCAATGGGGAGCAGGCGGTCGGTGGCTTCCGCGAGGTCGTCGTAGACGCCGGCGCCTTTGCCGGCGAGAATCGCGGCGCCCTGCGCGGGGCCTTCGCCTCCCTTCAGGATGACGATCTCGGTCCCCATGACGTCGGCCATCATCTGTCGCCAGATCGGGGACTTGGCGCCGCCGCCGATCAGGCGCACTTGCTCGACGGGGACGCCCATCGCGCGGATGACCTCCATGTTGTCGCGCAAGGCGAAGCTCACGCCTTCGACGATGGCGCGCACCATGTGGGGCGGTTCGTGGCGGAAGGAGAGGCCGATGTAGGCGCCGCGGGCGTGGGGGTCCGCGATGGGCGTGCGCTCGCCCATGATGTAGGGAAGGAAAAAAAGCCCCTCGCTGCCCGGTTGGATCTTGGCGACGTATTCTTCCATCAGGATATCGTAAACGTCGCGCCCGGCCTTCTCAGCGCGGGCGCGCTCGACCTCCGCGAACTTGTCTCGGTACCAGCGCAGGCACATGCCGGCCGAGAGAACGACGCCCATGAAGTACCACTGGTCGGGCGGCGAGGCGCAGAAGAAGTGGAGCCGCTCCTGCGGATCGTCTTTCGGCGCGGCCGTGGGCGAGTAGATCACGCCGGAAGTGCCGAGGCTCAGCATGACGCGTCCCTCGACGACGACGCCCGACCCGACGGCGCCGCACGGGTTGTCGGCGCCCCCGCCGACGATGGGCGTCCCCGGCGCCAGGCCGCACTCGTCGGACGCGGACCGGGTGACGGTTCCCGTGACCTCGTACGAAGCCTTGACCGGCGGCATCCACTCGCGCGGGATGCCCAGAACGTCGAGCAGCTCGGTCGCCCAGCGCCGCTCGCGCACGTTGTAGAGAATCGTGCCGGCGGCGTCGGAAACGTCGGTGGCGATCTCGCCCGTCATGCGGTAGCGGATGTAGTCCTTGGGCAGCATCACGTGGCGCACGCGGGCGAAGTTGGCGGGTTCGTTCTTCTTGAGCCAAACCACCTTGGGCGCGGTGAAGCCGGTCATGGCGGGATTGCTGACCCATTCGTGCAACTTCTCGGGCGTGGCGGCCTCCGTGATCTCCTCGCACTCGCGGTACGTGCGACTGTCGTTCCAGAGAATGCAGGGGCGGACCACCTCGCACTTCTCGTCGAGGAAGACGGAGCCGTGCATCTGGCCCGAGTAGCCGGCGCCCTTGATCTCGGCGGGATCGATCCGCGACTTCGCGAGAACGTGCTTGATGGTGTTGCGCGTGGCGCGCCACCAGTCCTTGGGGTCTTGCTCCGACCATCCGGGCTGGGGGGTGTGAAGGGGATACTCCTCAGTCGCTTGCGCGACGATCTTGCCGTCCTCGTCCATGAGCAGGGTCTTGGTTCCGGATGTGCCGACGTCGATTCCCATGAGGTATGCCATGGTTTTCGCTCCTTCTTTTTGGGTTAAAGGCCAATCTCTGCGGCGCCTGCTATGGCGGCCGGCGCAACGACTTGTCGGCAACGCCACTTCTTCTCACACGAAGCCATAAAGCCGCGAAGACTCAATCGACTTCTCCGTTCAGGATGCGTGAGATTCCGTCTTTCATCAGACCTCGCCAAAGTTGAGAAGATCCCCCCGCTTCATTCCAGAAAGTCGAAGGTAGGTCAAAGCCTGTTTCTCGTGCGCTCTTGTCGCCGCTTCGAGTGATTTCAGCTCCAGGATTGCCTTGCCCTCAACAACGATGTCGGCCCAGAAGCCCTCATCGAACTTGACTCCGCCAAAAACAGCGGGAAGGGAAGCCGGCGTCAAGGGGGAAGAGGGGCGTTTCGGGATGGGTTTGGCGCAGGGGATGGCGGATCCCGTGGGCTGCGCGCCACCCGGCGCGGTCTTGCCGCGTGCGCTGGATGCCTCTGTCCGCCCGTCTCATTCGCAACGTGTCCACATTCGGATGACTTTCACGGTCCTGATGTCGCGCAGAACCTGATAGACAAGGCGATGCTGGATGTTGATGCGCCTCGAGCATGCTCCGGCGAGAAGATGGAAGGATGGTCGTTCATCCATCTCGGCGAGCAGGCGAAGGGATCGTCGTTCATTCGGCGCTCTTCTGTGTGTCCCCTCCGGCAAGCGCCCCAGATAACGGTCGTTTTCACTCATCCCCAAAGCAAGTCCCCACGGACCGTGCGACGGCGATGAGGGGATGGTTCCTCGGCACCTTCTTGATGCGGCGCGTCGCCTTGTCCATCGAAACGGCCTTGATCCTGCTCCCTTTCAGCGCGGCCATCTGGCCGCTCTCTCCGGCGAGCAGAAGGTTGACGGCGAAGTGCCCGAATTGGCTGGCGAGAACGCGGTCAAAAGCGGTCGGCGGTCCGCCGCGTTGCAGATGGCCGAGAGTGGTCACGCGCGCGCTCAAACCCGTCGCCTCCCCGATCCGCTCGGCGAGGGCTCTGCCGATGCCGCCGAGTACGTTGCGGCCCGCCCCGTCCGTTTCGCCGGAATGGACAACGCCCCCTCCGCGCGGACGAGCTCCCTCCGCCACAACCACGATGCTGAAGCGTTTGCCCGTTCGGCTGCGCTCCAGGACGCGCTCGAAAACCGCCTTCTCGCGATAGGGAATCTCTGGCAGGAGAAGCACGTCGCCGCCGCCCGCAACGCCCGCTTCGAGGGCGAGCCAGCCGACGGTCCGGCCCATGACCTCGACGACCATGACGCGGTGATGCGACATGGCCGTCGTGTGCAGGACATCGAGGGCGTTCATGACGATCGAGACGGCCGAGTTGAACCCGAACGTGAGGTCCGTTTCGCCGATGTCGTTGTCAATGGTTTTGGGCACGCCAACGATCGGGATCCCGGCCGCGTGGGCGCGAGCGGCGACGCGCAGGGTCCCGTCCCCGCCCACGGCGACGAGGCCGTCGATCTTGTGGCGGCGCAGGATCCGTTTCACGACGTCCCAGTCCTCGCGCGGGGAAGGCAGCTTCCCCTGACGATGCGCTTCCGCGAAGGGATCGACGCGCGACGTGCCGAGAATGGTGCCGCCTTGGCCGAGAATGCCGGAGACGTCCCGGTTGCGGAGGATTCGGAAGTCCTCCGTCAGGAGCCCCCAATAGCTGTCGCCGACGCCGATGACCTCGACGCCGTAGTCGTTCTGGGCGGTCTTGGCCGCGGCGCGAATGACGGCGTTCAGGCCGGGGCAATCGCCGCCGCCGGTCAGGATTGCCATGCGTTTGGGCGCCGTTCGGGCGGACGACGTCCCTTTCTTACTGGTCATGGGCTGGGGTCTCTTGGGGCGGCGGTTCAGAAGACGGCGGAAACATCTGGTCCCCGAATTTGTTGTAGAGGAGGTATCCCAGGACAACGAGGACGAGGAGGACGAGGACGCCTTTGGTCAGTTTCTGCTTTTTCCGGGCGCCGAGTCCCTTTTTTCCTTTCTTCTTCTTGCTCTTCCCGGCGTCGGCGCGCTCTTTGGCGCCGTATTTCTCGCGCAGTTCCTCGAGCAGACCGTAGACCGGCCCATCGAGGCGGGCCGTTCCACTCAACTGCTCAAGCGCCTCGTAAGCGGACCGCAGGTTCGTGGCCTGGATCGCTCGGGCCGCCGACAGACGAACGGTCGAGTTGGCGTCGGAGCGGAGGATTTCGATGAGTTTGCCGACCAGCGGGGCCGCGCCTGGACCCATTTTGCCGATGCCGTGCGCGGCCACGGAACGAACCACGGCGTCGCCGCTCTCCAACGCCTTCTCCAGTTTTGGCAGCGCGGATCGCACGCCGAGCTCGCTCAGGATCGTCACCGCGACGCGTTTCAGATCGGTCGAATAGCTGTCCAGATCGATCTGCTGGCAGATCATCGAGCGGTCGCCCTTCAGAAGAAGCCGCATGATGAGGCGGAAGACTTGTTCCTCCCCCTCGAGGGCGGCTGCGGCCAGAACCGGATCGACCCGCCAGTGTGGAATCCGTTCGATGAGTTTCTCCGCGACGCGTCTGCGAACGCGCGCCTCCGGTTCGCGGGCGTAGAATTGGAGGATCGGGACGATCTCTCCCGCGTCGAAAAGTTGAGCGATTCTGGCGATGGACTCGGCGCTGGCGACAGCCAGTTCCTGCTCCGTCTGACGCTGGCGCTCCAGGGCTTCCTTTCTGGCCTCGGCTGGGGAGATCTCTTCTTCTATTGTGGTCACTTCCATTTCGATCCGAGGCTCGGGGACGTCGTCGGGATCAGAGGACGAAGAGGAGTCCCTTACGCCGGGGCGCAGCTCCGTGAGCGGGATTTCCGGAGCGGGGATGTCTTCTTGGGCGGCCGCCGGAGTCGGCTCCGGCCGTGGCGGCGTGGAGAACAACTCGGGAGGGGACGGGGCGGGAGGGCGTGCGGTCAGCTTGACTTTGAGAGCGTCGTTGAGCTGGGACACTTTGACCAGCACGTTGGGCTGGGCATATTCCTTGGCTTTGCCGTTGATGCCGTTGAATAGCTGGTGGATTTGCCTGGTGTACTGTCCACTCTCGAGGTCGACGGCGCGTTCCAGGCACTTCAGAGCCCGATTCGCCGCGTCGACCTGACGGGTGGCGATCCAGATCTGGGCGTACAGATGGGCGAGTTGGAGATGCAAGACCTCGTTCTTCGGTTCGTCCTGCAGTCGGCGCAGCAACGCTTCGACGCGCGGGCGGATGTTTCCAGGAGCGGTGTCAGCGGCCAAGTGAAGATTCCTCGGACTCATGAACGAACCCCTCGCCGCCAGAATCCCACGGGCGGCATTTCCGGCTGAAGGATACGCCTCAAACAAGGGTCTTTCTACGGTAAAAGGTGGGGCATGTAAAGTGATTATTTCGGGCGACGAGCCCGCACCGGCGCCCCGCCGGCCTGCGTCGGCGTTCCGCCGGCCTGCGTCGGCGTTCCGCCGACGTCATCCCCATACTGCCGCTCCGCGCCATGCATCAGGACGTCGCAAACCGCATCGGCCACTCGGTCGGGAGAAAGGGCCGCCAAACACTCCAACGACTCGGCGCGGTTGCAGCGCGTGCGCCAGCATGGCGCGCAGGGAACCGCGTCGCAGGCGATTACCTTATGGCCTTCACCCCATGGACCGTTTCGGACGGGGTCCGACGCACCGTAGATCCCGAGGACGGGCGCGCCCAGAGCGGCGGCAAGGTGAACGGGACCGGTGTCCCCTCCCACCACCGCAGCGGCAGCTTCGAGAAGGACGGCCAGCTCGCGCAGGTTTGTCGAGGGAGCGAGAACCAGACGGCCAGGAGGCAGACCGGCGGCGCTCAAAATGTCGCGACAAAGGGGTTCCTCATCCGGCCCCCACACAAGGATCATGGGCCGGTCGAGCATTGGATTCCGTGTTGCTCGCTCGGCGATCAGGCGCGCGAGGGACGCGAAGTGACGCGGCGGCCACCGCTTGGTCTCCCATCCCGCGCCTGGATTGAGGACGATGGCAGGCGCCTTTCCGCCGTGCGGCAGCGAGCGGAGGAAGGGCTGAAGCGCGGTTCGTTCCTGAGAGAGATCGGGGAACCGCCAGCTGACCTCGACGGAGGCGGAGTCGATTCCCAGCGGCTCGAGGAGCGCCATATTGCGCTGAATCACGTGGTGCGCTTCGGGTGCGGGCCAAACACGGCGATTCGTGAACCACTTGTTGATCTCGCGGCCGTCCTCGCCGCCGAATCCGATGCGAACCGGCGCGCCGCTGCGCCAAGTCGCCCAGCCGCTCTTCGTTAGGCCTTGGAAGTCCAC
>DATKZW010000096.1:0-3482 GCA_035527775.1 Sumerlaeia bacterium
CGACCCGCGGCTCCTCGTCGGCGTCGACACGTTTGACGACGCGGCCGTGGTGCGCGTGAGCGACGACGTGGCCGTCGTCTTCACGGCGGATTTCATCACACCCGTCGTGGACGACCCCCGCGAGTGGGGGCGCATTGCCGCCGCGAACTCGATCTCCGACGTCTTCGCCATGGGCGCCGCGCCCCTGGCGGCCCTCAATCTCATGGCCTGGCCCAACTGCCTCGGGCCGTCGATGATGGCTGACGTGATGGCCGGCGGCGCCGACGCCGCGCGCGAGGCCGGCTGTCTCGTCGTCGGCGGGCACACCATTCAGGACAACGAACCGAAGTACGGCATGGCCGTCATCGGGACCGTGCGCCCGGACCGGATCATCAAGAATGTGGGAGCGAAACCGGGCGATTTCCTCTATCTGACCAAACCCATCGGCACGGGGATCGTCGCAACGGCCATCAAGGGCGGCCAGGCCTCAGAGGGGCAAATCGAGCCCGCCGTGATCTCCATGAAGACGCTCAACCGCCGCGCCAGCGAGATCGCCGCCGACCTGCCGGCCCGCGCCATGACCGACGTGACCGGCTTCGGCCTTGCGGGTCACTTGACCGAGATGCTCGGCCCCGCCGAGAACGGCCTGGGCGCGACCATTCATCTTCCCGCCCTGCCCATTCTCCCGGGCGCCATCGACCTCATCCAGGCGGGGATGGTCCCCGGCGGCGCCTACCGCAATCGCGACGCGTACCGGGGACGCGTCGAGTTCCCCGGTCCTCCCGACGCTCCCGAAGAAATCCTTCTCTACGACCCACAGACTTCCGGAGGGCTCTTGATTGCCGTCGCGGAAGATCGGGCGGCCGCGCTCGAATCCCGAGCGGCGGCCGCCGATTGCCGGATGACTCGCATCGGATCCTTCGACCGGAGCGGGAAGATCCGCATCGCGCTGTAGGGCGCGCGCTCTTCGAGGGGCGCGTTGCGCCCGGCGATGCGTCAGGCTCTTACGGCTTCCCGATTTCCTCGGAAAGAGTCGTCAGATCGCGACGAACCTGCGGCGCGAGGGGCGACTTGGGGTAGTCGCGGTGAAAACGCTCGAGGATCCGCACACAGAGGTCCTTGTCGCCCGTCTGGTAGGCAAGGTGGGCGCGCGTCAGAGCGACTTGGTCGGCGTACTCGCTCTGCGGAAACTCTTTGAGGAATCTCTCCGTCGCGCGCAATCCGTCGGCCGGCGTCTTGACGTTCATCGTCGTCATCATCTCGAGAAAAGCCACGTTGTCGAGGTAGCCCTTCCCGTTCTCGGGGTCGAGGTCGCGGATCTCTCCGAGCGTGCGGTCGAGTTCATCCCGTTTCCTGTCGCGGGCGTACTTGCGAGCCAGAAGCCAGCGCGCCTCGATGTCTTTCGGATGGCTGCGAATGTGCTCTTCGAGAGCGGCGGGGGCTTGCCGGCGATCGACGGCGGCGCGAAGCGTCTCCAGAAACGCCGACGGGGGCAGGAACCCGGTGAAACGGTCGTATTCCTTGCCGCTTGTGTCGAGAACGACGAACGTGGGCAGCTCGGTGATCTTGTACTCCCCCGCTAGGCCGGGCTCCTTGTCCACGTCGATCTCGACCGCTTCGACGCCCCGCATCTGCTTGCGAACCTCTTCCTCCACCAGGACCTCGTTGCGAATCGCCGCGCACGGGGGCGTCCAGGAACGGGTGAAGAAGAGAACGACCGGCTTGCCCGCTTTGCGCGCCTCGAGGAGGGCGGCATCGGGACTGGCTCTCCAACCATCGAGCGGCGGCGGCGGGTCCGTCGGGGCCGATGGGGAGCGAACTGGGCCGGTCTCGACCGTGAGCGGCGGCGACGCTTCCGAACCCGCCCTCTCTTGCCCGGCGGCCGGAGCGTGCGAGAGCAAGAGGAGCATGGAACAGAGGATGGGAGATAGTCTCCAGAGTATACACTTGGCGGCCTTCATGGGCGTAGCCTCCTTCTCACGGCGCCGCGAGGGAAAGCGGCCCCCCGTCCCGCGCCTTTGCTCAAATCCCCCCTTTGCCATAGACACCCGTTTCCCCGCTTCTGTTCCGGTCGTGGCGCGGGAATGAGCGCGGAGCGCGCGTCCGAGCGCCGAGGTTACAGGCACTCCTCAAATCCCTCCTCGCGCAGGCGCTGGAGAGCTTGTTTGATATCCTGCGCGCGGTCGCGCCGGCACACGAGGACCGAGCATCCGGATTGCACGATAACCAGGTCCTCGACCCCGAGAGCGGCGATGAGGGGTTTCGGAGCGTCGGCAAGGCCCGCGGAGCGGCTTTCGTTGTAGATGATGCAGTCGCGCGTGTCGATCGCCACGGCGTTGCCCGAAAGCAGATTGCCCGCCTCGTCCAGCGGGTGCATTCGGGCCAGTGCGTTCCACGTGCCGACGTCGTCCCAGTCGAACTCCCCCGGGACGGCGCGCACGTTGTGCGCCTTTTCCATCACCGCGCAGTCAATGGATATGGAGGCCCAGCCGTCGAAGACCTCGGCGGCCGCCTTCTCGCAGCCGGCGCCGCGGAGGGCGTCGCCGATTTTGCGCGCGCCGGCCGAGAACTCGGGGCAATGGGCGTCGAAGGCCGCCATCAACGTCGAAACCCGCCAAAAAAACATGCCGCTGTTCCAGAGAAAGTTGCCCGAATCGACGTAGCGTCGCGCCGTCTCCTCGTCCGGCTTCTCGCGGAAAGACTCGACGCGGTGGACCGTCCCGCGCCGGTCCTCGCGCAAGGGCGGACCGATCTCGAGATAGCCGAAGCCCGTGTTGGGATGGGTCGGACGGATGCCGAGCATCACCAGCACGTCCTCGCGCTCAGCCTGCTCGAAGGCGATCTCGGCGTTGGCGCGAAACCGATCGACATCGGTAATGCGACTGTCGGCGGACATGACGGCCATCGCCGTCTCCTCGCCGTGACGCCGTCCGATGACGCCCGCGGCAAACGCCAGACAGGGCGCGGTATTCTTCCCGACCGGCTCCACCAGAAAGTTCTCCGGAGGCAGAAAGCCGGCGATTTCGCGGATCTTCCGAGTCAGGGCGGCGCCCGCGACAATATAGATGCGGCTCGAATCGACAAGGGCCTGGGCTCGGGCCAGAGTCTCGCCCAGCAAGGTTTTCTCGCCGGTCAATGGGAGAAGCTGCTTGGGACGGGCTCTGCGGCTCATGGGCCAGAATCGCTCTCCCGATCCGCCGGCCATGACGACGATGACGCGCACGATCACTCGGTGTCCTTTCGCTCAAGATCGGGCGAAAAGCCCCCTTCCCCGGACTGGATGACGTGGCCCAACTAGCGCATCGTCAGAGTCGCCGGGGAAGCTTGCCCCACTCCGCCTCGACGAAATCGAGCGCGGAGACGACGCAGTCGCTCACGCAGTAGTTCCCGCGGTGGACTTCGTCGGTGAAGTCCTCGCGGAAAGCCCGTTCGAACTGCTCGACGAGAGGAGCGAAGTATCGGTTGACGCTGAGCAGAACGCAAGGCTTGTCGTGCAGTTCCAA
>DATKZW010000097.1:0-3931 GCA_035527775.1 Sumerlaeia bacterium
GGAGACCGTCCTGAATCAGGTTGGGCGGGTTAGAACGTCTGAGGAGAGGAGCCGAGCCCAGTTAGGGGATCGGAGGCTCGTTCGCGGCTATCCCGACGAGACGTTTCTCCTGAACATCCTCATGCTCACGATCCCCGAGGATCAGAGAGACGCTGTCATGAAGACTCTCCTCAAGAAGGATCCGCAGCATCTGGGGGAACCGGTTATCGCGTCAAGCGTGAAGTCGATTCCGGCCTGGAATGTCCTCGAGCCACGTTTCGACGCCCCTTTGGGACCCGATGGGTCTCCGGCGAGACCCGGCGAGGAAAGCATCGAATTTGTTTTCTATTACTGGACGGACGGAGGCAGCGACTGGTTGGGCGGAGCTGACGCTTTCCAGGAAGAGCTCGACTTTCTGACGGTTTTCGCAAGGAGGGCTCTGTCGCGAGAAGCCTCCGGTTGAATTGGGGCTCCGGTGCAGTTGCCACGTTGGAGGGAATCAACGGCGATGTTTGGGAGCAGTGCCTGGGCCACGCTCCGAGAAGCGTCACCTCTCGGCGCTACATCCCGCGTCTGGCTTCGGCAAGTCCGGGCGAGAGAAGCGCTTTGGAGCGGCACATGGCTCTTTTTCGGTTCCACGTCGTGGAGCGGCTGAATGCGGCGATCGCGTCGGGGTTCCGGTACGGTTTTTTGAACTTTTTTGAACCAACCCCGGCGGCGGGGATCCCGCCGCAGCGGAATCCGCATCTCGTTAGTCCAGCGAAATCAGCGCTTTAGGATGGTGCCCAGGGTCGGAATCGAACCAACGACACAAGGATTTTCAGTCCTCTGCTCTACCGACTGAGCTACCTGGGCGTCCCACGGAAGGGAACCGGGCCGTCGGCGGGTCGGCCGCTTGTGGTCAGCCAGATGGGGAGACCCCTCTGGCGCCACGCCGCCGCGCGCCCGCGTTCGGCGACATGCTCATACCGGCGGACCCGCCCGGAGTCAAGAGGATTCTGTCGTTTTCCGATCCTCCGATCCTCCGGCATCGCTCGCATTTCAGACGCGCGAGAGATCACCACGAGGCTCCGCTCAGGTCCTTCTCGAACTCGGCCAAGACCTGCCCAAGGGCGTCGCTCAGGCCGGCGGCCAAGTCCGCGGCGGCGGCCTTTTCCAGAGCCACTTCTCTCCGGTAATCCCGCTCGAAGACGATCTCGGCGGGCGCGCGAGCGAGGTCGATGAGGGCGAACTTCATCTCCAGAACGGCGCGGGGAGAGTGCTTGTCGCTGAAGTCGCCGTGGAGCGCGGTGACGGCCGCTTCGAGAGCATGGGTCGGCTCAGCCTGACTGGACGGGTCGACGACGTGGCGGAAAAGGCCGCTCCGCTCCAACCACCGGCGGACTTCGCCCGTGATCATCTCGTCGGGCGGCAGGAAGAACTGGTTGTAGAAATCCGAGACGTACGTCAGTTCGCCGGTCCGGTAGACGAATCCGCGCGCTTCGCAGCGCGGGGCGATGCGGCACTTGCGGACCGTGAGAATGACGGGGCGCGCGCTGGACGCGGGCGCCCCGTTGCGCTCCGCTTCGAGGACGAAGAACTGCTTTTCCGGGTATTCCTTCTTGAGGCTGACGCAGCCGGTGAGCAGGAGACCCAGGAGGCCGAGTGTCCAGAAGGCGATCGGGGATCTTCGCCCGCCGAGAGACGCTCGCGGGCGGCAAGCCAGACTAAAGGCGTCGGAGTCGTGTTGGGCATCCCTGGGGGCGGGTTCGCCTGGGCGGGGCGGAGGCGACGCGGTCATTCTTGCTCCTCCTGATCCGATTGTCGGCGGGTCGGGGGCGAGCCAAAGAGCAGATGAGACGGATACTGCTTCCCTTCGCCAATCACGTCCTGGATGTCCCGGGAGACGCGGCGAACGTTGTCCAAAATCGAGTCGATGTTCTCCTGCTGTCCGGCGATGACGCGGTCGAGCCGTCGCAGGGTGGCGTTCAGCAGGGCCATAGTCTCCCGCAGGTCCTCGGCCGTTAGCCGATTGACGTTCTCGGAGGCGTCGGCGAGTTGGCCGAGGCTCTTGCGAAGACCCTCGCTCTTGAGAAACGCGTCGATTTCGGTCGTCACTCCGTGGGCGGTTTCGCAGGCGCCGCGCAATTCCGAAAGCAGGACGTCGATGTCCTTTTCCGAGTCGGCCGCCACGCGTTTGAGCGTCGCCGCCGCTTCGCAAGCGTCGGTCAAAAGGGAATCAATCTCCGGACGCGTCAGCAGCCCTTGAAGCCGCTGGTTCGTCTCTCGGAGCTCGGCGATGAGTTTCTCCGCTCCCTGGCGCACGTTGCCCAATCCGCCTTTCTCGATCTCCTGATTCAGGGACCGGAGCAGCGCGTGCATGTCCTGGACCACCACGTCGAGCCGCGTGTTTTCCACCGTGCGCAGAATCTCGTCGACCGACTCGCCCAGCCGCGTAATCGTGCTCTGGGCCGACGGGACATAGTAGCACTCCGGGGCCCACGTGATCTCCATGGCGGGATAGCGCTCGGGATCGAGATAGTCGACCTCGACGTAGAGCTGCCCCGTGATGCCCTGCGAGCCGAGGCGGGCGCGAAGCCCCCGTTTGGTTTCGGTGTAGAGCAAGGGCTGTACGTCCTGGCGCGGACTGGCCCCGAAGGCGCGAGGATCGACCTCGAACCGGATCACGACGTGGCGCACGTCCTGGTCCGACTCGATCTTGTAGTATTCGTGGACGAAGCCGATCTCCGTTACGCTCCCGATCTTGACGCCCCGGAGCCGAACGGCGGAACCGATGTCGAGCCCTTGCACGGATTCGTCGATGTAGGTTTCCATCTCGACCGTCGACCGAAACAGGGCGCCGGCGCCGAGAACCACCACGGCGATGATTCCGAGCACAACGGCGCCAAGGACGAAGAGACCGATCTTGAAATAGTTGGGCGTTCGGCTCATGGCATCCGGGTCCCACAATGGCTGCTTCCGTCAGACAGCCGGAACAGTTATTGCCGGGAGCGGCCTTCAGCGCAACGTTTTTTCACCCCGAGCGCACGACCTTGCGCCTCATCGGGCCGGTTCGGCCTGCCGCCATCCCGGAAACAGGATCGCCCTCTCATGCGCTCTCGTTCTCCGCTTCGGGCTCGCGATTGAAGAATCGCCGCACCCAGGCATTGTCGCTCCGGTCGCGCAGATCGTCGGGTCGGCCCTCGGCGACGATCTGGCGCGCGCGTTTGTCGAGCATGATGACGCGGTCGGCCACGGTGTAGATGCTCGCGAGCTCGTGGCTGACGATGACGAAGGTGATGCCCAGACTGCGCGCCAGGCGGAGAATCAGTTGGTCGAGTTCGACGGACGTGACGGGGTCGAGCCCGGCGGACGGCTCGTCAAGGAAGAGGATCTGGGGATCGAGCGCCATGGCGCGGGCAATGGCCGCTCGCTTCTGCATGCCGCCGCTGATCTCCGACGGCAGGTACTCGGCGAAGCCGTCCAGGCCCACCAGATGCAACTTCATTCGGGCGACCAGGTTCATGGCTTCCGCTGGAAGATCGGTGAACTCTTCCAAGGACAAACGGACGTTCTCGAGCAGCGTCATCGATCCGAACAGGGCGCCGCTCTGGTAGGTGACGCCGATCTTGGCCAGCGCGCGGCGCCGCTCCGCGCCCGTGACGGCGAAGAGGTCGATGCCGTCGATGAGAACTCTGCCCGAAGCGGGGCGATAAAGGCCGATCATGTGCTTGAGAAGCGTGCTCTTGCCGCAGCCCGATCCCCCGAGGATGACGAAGACCTCGCCGCGCTTCACGTCGAACGAGACATCCTCGAGAACGACGTCCTCGCCGTAGATGGCCGTCAAACCCTCGACCTGGATCATCGTCTCGCCCGGATTGGCTGGCATTGGCGCGCTCTCAAATATCGAGAAAATAGTAGACCACCGAGAAAACGCCGTCCGTGATCGCGATGAGCACGATCCCGCTGACGA
>DATKZW010000098.1:0-23031 GCA_035527775.1 Sumerlaeia bacterium
TGGCAAGTTCCTTCTCCGTGCGCGCTATCTCGTCCCGCAGCTGCCCATCAATGGCCTTGCACAGGGGGCGAAGGGCCTTTTCCACAAGATGATCCACGATGTGATTCGGGGTGTAGTAACTGCCGGTGCTCCGCCGTTCTCCCTTGTCCGTGAGAAGCTCGACGTCCCCAGGCTCGTAACGCATGTCCGTTTTCTCGAAGCCCTTTGGAATGGCGGCCCTAGCCGCTATCGTGGTTTCCTCATGACGGCGGGAAGGGGCTTTGGGACGGACAACAATTCTCGGCTCCGTGACAATGTGGGGATCAAGTTCAAGCAGTCCCTCATAGATGTTCCCGAGATGCTGGATCTGAAGATCGCGGTAGTCCACAGGGTAGAGCCCGGCACGGGGGTGCTCCGGGTCTGGAGCGCGCCCAAGTTGGTCAATGACCCGGGCGAGGTGCCAGTCCGAAATCTTGCGCGTGGCAAGAAACCCATTTGATTCCCGGGAGAACAAGCCGCCGTTGTACGCGGGAATTCCGTAAGCTTTCTTACCGGAATCAATCAGATCGAAGAGATCCTGGACGTCGTCCCACAGAGATGTTGCTTCCTTGGAGTAATCTTTCGCGCCCCATGTTCCGAGTCTGTCCAACTTCGCTGCAATATCAACGCGAAATCTCCCCAAAGAACGGTTTTCGGTGTACAGTTGGTTCTTGCGGTAAGGGAGAAGTCCTCTGTCTTCGGCATACATCGCAAAGAGAAGCCGGTAAAGGAAGACGAAGCTTTGCTCACGGCACAGGGAGATCTGTCCCTCGTCAAGATGATTGGGAGGGAACTTCAGAAACCCTTCTATACAGAAACGAAGGGCTTCGAAGACCCTCATTTTGAGGTCTTCTCCGATTCCGAGGCGGTACTCGGAGCTCCCTTCTTTGGCTCGAGTGGCGACCGGGGTTCGGCCTTCGACGGCGCGATATCCGGCGGGTGAGAAGAACAGATAGAAACGAAGGAAATGGCGGTTTATTTCCTCGCGCTGAACTAGGTCTTTCGCAGCTAGCCATGCGTCGAGTATTGTTGGCAGATCGCACTCAAGATAGGTTTGGAAACGGGGCTGGTCCTGGGCATGCTCTCGCGGGACAAGACGCCAGCAAGCGCCATTTGTAAGAATGCCGTATGGAAGTAGAGACTGGTTCAGGTACCATTCGATTTGCTCAGGCGGATATTCACGCTGGTTGTTGACGCGGATGGGCCGGTCGAGACGAGTACCCCATGCCTTGGCATCGGCAACGAGAGTCGGGAAACGCCAGAATGCCGGAGAGTTCTTTCCCTCATTCAGCGCGGCGTCTTTGGACTCATCCTCCAGAAAGAGCGCGTAGTCTGGCTTTCTAGCACGAAGAAACGTCTGGTAGATGATCTTCCATCCCAGGCTTTCCAATACAGGTTGTATGAGTGCGTATTCGAGGGATTGCTCATTCTCGTATTTCCCTACTCGTTTCTTCTCAAGGGCCCAAACGGAGGAAATGCTCTCTAGGGCCCTTTCGGCCCCTTTCTCAAGCTCCCTCCACTCAGGTTCCTGGGGAAGACGATGTTCGAGCCAATGGTTTGAGAAGAGGTTGCTGTTGTGGACTGGGCCAAAGGGGAGAGACAGTTGTTCTAGAGCGGGATGTCGGTAACTTCTGGCCATCGGATTTTGTCTTCAGACCCGTGATCTATCCCCTCAAACGCCTAAGAGTGTAACAGAATCACTCAGGGCGCTCAAGAAGCAATCTGTGCCAAGAGAGGGCTTTACGCTGAATGCGACAGTTCGTGCTCCGCTCCAAGGGCAAGCGCGTCGTCGCCCTCTCGAAGCAACCCCAATGTTCTGGCCTCGGAGTTGATATCATCGCGGGAAAGCAATCGGGTAAGTTTGGAATTCAGCGGGACGCCGATCTCCCGCACCGACTGGTATCTCGCCGCGATGGCATCGTAGTCTAGGCCCACTCCAGCGTACGACCCTCGGGCTGGCTCTTCCGTTCATGCCAGCTCGCCCACGGCCGGGCGCTCGCGGAACCGGTCCGGCTATGCTCCATCTTGTCTCGCGCGAGCGACTTCGACCGAGACCATGCACACGTCGTCTTTGAAGTCGGCGTGGCCCGAGAAGTCACGGATTTCCGCAAGCAATTCGTCCAACAAGCGGTTTGGGGGAAGAAGGACTCCTCTGCGGACGGAGGCGAGAAGTCTCTCCTCGCCGAACTGTTCTCCGTTGGGGTTCTCCACCTCGTAGAGTCCGTCCGTGAACAGAAGAAACCAGTCGCGCTCAGCAGCCGGATTCTGGGTCAGGGAGTAGGCAAAGTCCTCCACCAAGCCGAGCGCCGGTCCTCTTGCCCGATGATCCGACGACAACGCCTCGACCAAGCCTCGGTCGGGCCGCACCCGCAAAGGCGTCGGGTGCCCCGCGTTCGCGCATCGCACCTCGGTTTTCCGAACGTCCAGAACCAAGTAGAGAACGGACGCAAACATCGGGAAATCCGATTGGTGCAAGGACGCCATGAAACTGCGGTTCATCTCCGTAAGAAAGAGGCCGGGATTGGCGGCAACGGGCCTTAGGCGCTCAACGAGCCCCCGCAAGAACGTCGTGATGAGCGCCGCGCGGACGCCGTGACCCACGACGTCGGAAATCAACACGCCGGTCTCTGCGTCGGAGATTTCCAGGATGTCGAAGAAATCCCCGGCGAGGGCCTCCGTCGGTTCGTAGCGATGGCAGACGCGCACGGCAGCCTCCCCGGAGGCGGCCTTTTGCGGGTAGACGGCGCAGTCTTTGGGCAAGAACGCCATTTGGATCTCGCGGGCCATGCTCAGCTCGGTTTCCATCTCAACGTTCCTGGCCCGGAGTTCATCGGCATAAACGGAAAGCGCTTTCTGAGCGTCCTTGCGCTCGATGGCGTAACGCATGGCGCGAACGAGGAGGTGACCGTCAACGCATCCCTTGATCAGGTAGTCCTGCGCGCCCTGGTGCACGGTTCTCACCGCCACCTCCTCGTCGTCAAGGCCCGTGAGCACAATGATGGGAATATCAGGCGCCTCCGCGTGTATCCGCCCAAATGTGTCGAGACCGTGGCTGTCAGGGAGCGAGAGGTCCAGCAAGATGATGCGGACATCGGTTTCTTTCAGATATTCCATCGCTCTCGAAAGCCGATCGACCCAATGAAACGCGAATCCGGAGTCCGTGACCCCCGTCAGAGTCTCCTCAATGATCCGGGCGTCGCCCGGGCTGTCTTCAACCAATAGGACCTTGATTGGGCGATTGACCATCTTAGTCGCTCTTTGGCAGTTTCACAACGGTCAGCCAGAAGTTCTCGATGCTGTTTACGACTTCGATGAACTGGTCCAGGCCGACCGGTTTCGTCACGTAGCAATTCGCATTCAGATGGTACGCCTTGATGATGTCCGTCTCAGCCTGTGACGTGGTGAGGATGACGACCGGAATCGTCCTGAAATCCGGATCGCCCTTTATCTCGCCAAGGACTTCCATCCCGCCCTTCAGCGGGAGGTTCAGATCAAGGAGAATGAGGTCGGGTCTCGGCGCGCTGGAAAACTTCCCTTCGCGTTTGAGAAACGCGACGGCGTCGACCCCGGTCCCCGCAACGTGTAGGTTGTTGTGCACCTTGGCGTCTCGGAGGGCTTCCTGGGTCAAACGCACGTCGCCCGGATTGTCCTCAACCAGAAGAATCTCAATCGGTTTGCCAATCACTTCTTCCGTCATGACACGTCGCCTCCTCGACCGCCGATCGTAAAGTAGAAGGTCGATCCCGTCCCCCGTTGCGATTCCACCCAGATACTCCCGCCGTGTCGCGTCACGATTTTCTTGCAGATCGCCAGGCCGATCCCCGTTCCCTCGTACTCGTCGCGCCCGTGGAGTCGCTGAAACACGTCGAATATCCGCTCATGGTCCTTCGGGTCTATCCCCAGGCCATTGTCCCGCACGAAGAACTGGAACGCCCCGCCTCTTTTCTCGACGCCGACGTGCACTCTCGGCGCCTCATCGCGATGAAACTTGATGGCGTTGCCGATCAGATTCTGGAACAACTGCGCCATCTGCCCAGGATCGGCCACGATCGTTGGCAGGGCGTCGTGGGTCACGAGAGCGCCGCTCTGCTCGACTGCAACCTTCAGGTTTGCCAGAGCGGCGTCCAGAACCGTCTGGAGCTCGACCGCCTCGAATGGTTTCCCCTTCGTGCCGACGCGGGAGTACGCGAGGAGGTCGTTGATCAACTTCTTCATGCGCTTCGCGCCGTCCACGGCGAAGGCGATGAATTCATCCGCCGCGGCGTCGAGCTTCCCCGTGTAGCGCTTTTCAAGAAGCTGCAGGAAGCTGACCACCATTCGCAGCGGCTCCTGGAGATCGTGGGACGCCACGTATGCGAATTGCTCCAACTCCTTGTTGGAACGCTCCAACTCCTTCATCGTCTCGTCGAGTTTCTCTTCGGCCCGTTTGCGGGCGGTGATATCGTGGCTGATGCCCATGAGGCCGACGACCGCGCCGTGGCTGTCCCGAAAAGGCACCTTCTCGGTCCGCAGCCACTGTTTGCGGCCGAGCGGATCGATCGTCACCTCCTCCCGGTCCAGCAAGGGCTGTCCCGAGTCCATGACGGTCTGTTCATCAGCGTAGTAGGGGGCCGCCAGTTCGGAGGGAAAGATGTCGAAGTCGGTTTTCCCGAGGATTTCCTCCTGCGTCTTTGCTCTCAGTACTCTGAGATGCGCCTGGTTATTGAGAATGAAGCGACTCTTGCTGTCTTTCACGTAGATATAATCCGGCAGGCTGTCTATGAGAGTGCGCAGAAGGTTGCGCTCTTCCCGAAGAGCCGTCTCCGCCTGCTCGCGCTCCCCGATCTCCCGTTCCAGGCGCGTATTGACCTTCTGGAGCTCGCCCGTTCGTTGCTGAACCAACTCCTCGAGTTGCTCTCGATGCTTGCGCAGCGCCTCCTCGGAGCGCTTGCGCTCGAGAATTCGCCACATCTCCTGCATCAGGAGAGCGATCTGTCGAACATCCGCGTCATCGTAGTCTCGGTCCTTGTTCCCAACGCCCGCCACTGCAACGATCCGCTCGCCGTCGAAGATTGGCACGTTCATGTGACGGATCACTTCCACGTGACCTTCGGGGTATCCTTTCTTCAGGGGGCTCGGGGCCAGGTAGTCATTGGTGATGATCGGTTTTCTTTGCCGTACGGCCTCTCCCCAGAGGCCCGTGTCTTCGAGGGGGTAGACGATGGGCTTGTCCGCGATGGCGCATTCCTTCATGGCGTGCTTGGACCAGGCATGCATGGTGAGGACCGTCTCGTCCTCGCTCATGAAGGCGAGGTAGCCGATCTGGCTCTTCGTCAGCCGTACGGCCTCCTCGAGGGCATAGTTCGTGATCTTATCGAGGGGTTCATGGGCCATCTTGCTGAGTTGCAGCAGAGCTTCCAGACGGGACTCGTCGAGACGCAACGCTT
Source organism: Sumerlaeia bacterium (assembly GCA_035527775.1). Taxonomy (GTDB): domain Bacteria; phylum Sumerlaeota; class Sumerlaeia; order UBA8349; family UBA8349; genus DATKZW01. Next base: position 5,445 of record DATKZW010000098.1, read on the forward strand.
GTTCCGCCCGTTTCCTGCTCAGGGCCTCGGCGAAAGCAACGGACAGCGCTTCCACCGCCTCCCGGTCGGCGGCGTCAAAGCCCGAGTCCTTGTTGGCCAATCCGATCATTCCGACCGTTTTCCCCGACTGCGTAAGAGGGACGCCCAGGAAAGACGTGAGCGGCGGATGCCCTTCGGGAATGCCGACTCGATCCGGGTCCGAGGCGGGATCGCTGACGATCTGGGACTTTCCCTCTTTCAGCGCCCGGCTCCAGATGCCGCGAAGTTCCATGTTCTTGAGCATGACGGCGCTCTCGGACCTCGGTATCGTGCACGCGTCCCATCCCGGGTTGCTGAGCGCTATGGTGTCGAAGCGGCCCGTCGCGTTGACCTCGCCGACAAACCCGATGTTGCTGTTCGTTAGTTCTTGCGCCACGCCCAGACAGGCGCGGGCAGCTTCGTCATCGCTCTCGCACTTGAGCGCTTCAACAAGAGCCCGGTTGATCCCGTCCAGCACGGTCGAGCGTCTCTTGCTCTCCTCATGGGCGTTCAGGAGATCCGCCCGCCAGCCCATCATGACGCGAAGAAGCAAGAGCCACGCGATCGCCAGCGCCGCCACAATGACGACCGCCGCCACGACGTGCAGAAAAGCCCACCTCCGCTCCGACAGCGCGGCCACGCCGGCAAAGCGCCTCAAACCGAGGCCGAGATCCGCCATCCCCTTGGCGTAGATCTCTTTCTGGCTCTCATAATCCCCGCTGACGAGGAGCGCGCGCGCTTCCTCCAGGCGCCCCTCGTGAATCAGACCGAAAGCGCGCTTCTCCATCTCGACCAGTTTCCGGTTAGCCGCGTCGGTGCGGGTGGCCGCCTCGCCGCCCTGGGCGTCGGGAGCGAGTTCCATCGCCTCACGGATGGCGGCGTCGAGCTCCGGCTCAAACCGAAGATAGCGCACCTCCCAGGCCGAGTCGCCGGTCAGGGCGGCCATGCGGCAAGACATCGTCAGCACTTCGTCGAGATGCGTGATGACCCCGCGCAGCTCCTCGATCCTGAAACTCTGCTTCTCCGTGAAATCGGCGACGCGGTAGGCCCGGTAGCCCTCATACCCAAGCCAGCCGACCAGGCCCGCCGTGAGGAACGCAAGCGTCGTCAGGGACCGGATTGGGAAGCGCGTGTCCAACCGAGCGCCGTGCCGCTTCATAGACGAGCCCTCAAGGATGTGATCTCACGATGCAGGAGTCGCAACGTCCCCCTGTGCCGATGGCATAACCGAATCTTACTCCGACGGGCGGCGACGTCAAGTGTTTCTTGGACTCAGGTTTGGCGGCGGGTAGGCAATACATCCCGTTGGCGGTGTCTGTTGTCCCCCGCAAGGGACAGCGGGATGCGCTGAGGAAGCGCGAATTCCTCCGACGGTTCCTTTTTTCTTTGACCGGAGCTCCATGGGCGGGGATGATGACGGTGAAGCTTCCCTTTCGGAACGAGGGACGGGGCCGCGGCCTTTCCCAAGCGGCTTCGCTTCCAGGGAGGGGATGACCCAGGTCCGCAGTGGCGCCAGTTGGCTCCCAACAGGAGATCTCGTGGCGCCGGTCGGCTGGGCCGCGCGGGAAAAAGACAGAGGGGATGACGCGAACGGAATCCAACCGGAGAGCGCTCTTGTGCGGTGTGGGCCCGATTCCTCTCGGCAGCCCGGACCGTCTCCACGCGCCTGGCCTTCGGCTCTGGGCCTTTTCACGCGCGCTGCTTGAGAAGGGCTGTTCGGTCGATCTGCTCGAGGCGCGGTTTGGCGAGGCGATTTCGGGAGGAGGCGCCAGCGCGCTCCGGATGCGACTCACGGAAAAAAGGGACGCGGACGGACAGCGCGAGATCGCGGCCGACTCCGTCGGTCTCGAGCCTGCCGCGCCGAGCATCCTGGTCTCCCGCCGGCTCGCGGCGCAATCCTACGACGCCGTCATATCGACAACCGACGTGATGAATGAGGCGTGCGCCGTCTCCTGCGGCGATCTGCCCCTGTGGTGCGACTTTTTCGGGCATCCCATGACCGAGCGCCAGGCCCTGGCCGACGTCTACGGGTCGGACGAGGGGATCGCCCCTCAGTGGGACATGGCGATCGCCGCGCTCCTGCGGGGCGATCGGTTCTCGGGCTGCAGCGAGGCCCAGCGTTGCGCCCTCATCGGCGAACTCGGCGCCTGCGGGCGGCTGAACCGTTTCACGAGCGGCGAATCCCTCGTGACGAGCGTCCCGGCCGCCGCCGTTTTCCGTCGCTTCAGCGCGGGCGGGACCGAGCTAAGAGGGAAAGTCGTCCCCGAGGACGCCTTCGTCGTTCTCTGGACGGGCGGCTATAACACCTGGGCCGATCCCGACACGCTGGCGGCGGCTCTGATCCGGGCCATGGAGCGCGAGCCTCGGATTCATTACCTCTCGACGGGGGGCGCCATCGAGGGCCATGACGACCGCACGTTCGACCGGTTCCGCCGCCGGATCGACGCGTCGCCTTTTGCCGACCGCTGCCATTTCGCCGGCTGGGTCGAAACGCGTCAGGTGCCGGATTACTACCTCCAGGCCGACATGGCGGTGAATTGCGACCGGGCCGTGCTCGAGGGGGAATTGGGAACGCGGACGCGGATCCACGAATGGATCTGCGCGGGTCTGCCCGTGATCTCAACGAACGTGTGCGAGCTGGCGCGGGACCTGGCGGGTCGCGGCCTGATCGACACCTTCGAGCCGGGGGACTCTCAGAGTTTGGCGGACCGCATCCTGGAGGCGGCGGGACGCCGCTCGGAGGAGATCCAAAGCCGAACGGAGAAGGCCCGGCGCTATCTCCTGGAAGCCTATGACCCCGTGCGGCTCTGCCGCGAGCTGGTCGACTGGGCGGCCAATCCGGTGCGGGCCCGCGACCTCAGCGAAAACGGGGTTCGTTTGCCGGGCATTCCTTTTTCGTTGCCGAACAATGGCTTGGCCCGCCGCCGCGCCGCGGAATGGCTCGCAGCCAGGAAAGCGGGCGGTCCCGCGGCGGGCCGAGGGGGGCCGCGCCTCAATCCGCTGTCCTGGACGCGCCTCACGCGCCGGGCGCGCCGAATCCTGGGTCGGCTTAAGGCCTGGCCCTGCTCGTGCCCGAGGGCTGTCCGATGATCAATCTGCCCCAAGACTGGCCAACCGTACACGCCGTTGTTTTCCTCGCCCTTCTGGGCGCGGGCCTCGGGGTCCCGCCTTCGTCCGCGTCGGCCCAGGATCCCCCTCCGCCGATCGAGCCGAGACCCCTGATAGAGACGATCCCCCTGGATCGGGAAGCGAATCCGTCTGATGAACCAGTGGGCGCGGGCGACGACGCAACGTCCACGGGATTGCCATCCTCGAGTGAGGAAACCACGTCCACCGCACAAGCGCCCACTCCAACGGATCGAGTGAGTTCCCCGAGTGTCGATCTGAAGAAGGCCCCGGTTCCCGTCCTCCCTCCGGCGCAAACCAACTACGAGGTCCTTGAGCGGGAGATTCGGAAAGCGCTCGATGGAGTTTTGGATCCGGCCCGCGTATACGTCTACGTCGAGGACGCCCATGCGCCCGTAGTCGTGTTCAACCACCACGGCGACGACCGGGTCCCGCCGGGTCCCGCCCTCCAACTCGTCACGACGGCCGCGGCGCTGGACGGCCTGGGCGCCAACTTCCGCTATCGCACGATGGTGCGCTTTAGCGGGGAACTCGTGGGAAACGCGGTTCAAGGAGATCTCATTGTTACCGGCTCGGGCGACCCGAGTCTGGGCGGGCGGTTTGAGGAAGACCCGACGGGCGCGACCGCGGTTTTCCGGCGCTGGGCCGGCGACATTCGGGCCCTTGGCGTCACACGCATTCGCGGCGCAATCGTCGGGGACGATCGCGCGTTCGACGGTCAGCGCGAAGGTCCCGGCTGGCCCGTCCAGTTCCGAGGGGAGTGGTTCTTGCCTGAAGTGTCCGCCCTCTCTTTCAACGAGAACTGCATGGACGTTTTCTGGCGCGGCGGAAGGCGGGCGGGGAAGCAAACGCGCTTTACTCTCCGCCCCGCGACTGAGTACGTGATCTTCCACAACGGCGCCCTGACGGGAGAGAAGGGGGCGGGCGCCGAGGTCAGTTTTCTCCGCGAGAAGGAGTCGAACCTGATCCGGGGCCGCGGCCTGATTCCCCCGCGCCTGCCGCATCATGCCAGAGCGTCGGTCCACGACCCAGCGAAGTTCTTCGCGACGGTGTTGCGTGAGACGCTGTTGGCGGAGGGCATTCAGGTGGAAGGCCCCGCTCTCTCTATCGGCGCCGTGAAAGATCCGCAGTCCACGACGTCGGGGACTTGGCCGGTAGCGGTGCACGTGTCTCCGCCACTGTCCGAGATCATGGGCGCCGCCAACAGGGAGAGTCACAGTTTCTATGCGGAGATGCTGCTGAAGACCCTGGGGCAGCGACGCCTCGGCAAGGGGTCTTTCGAGGGGGGGTGTTCCGCGGTGCGCGTTTTCCTCAAAGATTCGCGCATGGACGACTCGGAGATCACGATCATGGATGGCTCGGGCCTTTCGCAGCGCGACTCGGTGACGCCGCTGTTCATGGTGCGCCTGCTCAGCTTCATGGCTCGTCACCCGGATGCGAAAGCGTACCGGGAATCCCTCGCCAGACCGGGGCAATCGGGAACGCTGAGAGATCGTTTCGTCACGGCGCGCGCGCTGACGCCGGAGGCGGCTGCGCGCATCGCCGCCGTTACAGGACTCCCGCACGGAATCCCCACGCTGGCGGGCTACGCGCAGAGCGCGGCGGGGGCGCAGTTCTCATTCTACTTCGCCGTAAACGACCCGCGCGTGCCGCGCGCCGAAGCGGAGGCCCTTCTGGAGCGGCTGGCGATGACTCTTGCCACTTCCAGAATCCGCGGGTCCTGAACTCCAGCGTCGAAGGCAGGCGCCGGCGAAGCCCCGACCGGCCTTGACAGATCCTGGGCGCCGCGGACCCCCGGGTCCGACATCGTCCAACGAGGGCGGCCTCCGGAAAAGCCGGGAGGAAACGACCCCATGTACCTGTTCTTCCTTTCGAATGCCCAGGTCGAGGCTCCAAGCCTGCTTCATCCCGACTCCTACATGCGGCCGCTGACGCAGGAGGGGCTGGACAACACGCGCCGGGCCGCCAAGCGCATCCATGAGCTGCTCGGGGGATTCGACCTCGTCGTCACGGGCTCCCTGCCTCGCAGCCGCATCACGGGCGAGATCGTCGCGGCGGCCTGCGGCTACGACCGTGAGCCGCAAGTGAACAACATGCTTGACGGTCGAACTCAGGCGGAGGGCATTGTCCGAAGACTCATCGATCAGCTGGAGCGCGAAACCGTGCTCTTGATCGGGGACGCTCCCGTTCTCGAGCGGCTGATCGCCTTTCTCATCACCCAGGACGAGAAGACGCAGGTTCGCGTCTACGAGGGGGCGATCGCCTGTGTCGAACTGAAGGACGCCCTCGCCCGACAGGGCATTCTTCACTGGCTTGTGCCCGGCGCGACCCTCTGGACCCCATCGCAGTAGCGCGCCGCGGCGCCGGAGCATCCGTTGCGCATCTTTTTTGTCACGAATTACTGCCCCCCGCATTACATCGGCGGCTACGAACTGCACTGCGCTCGTGTGGCGGAATGGGCTTGCCGCGCCGGACACCGCGTGCGCGTTCTGACCGGCGACTTCCGCCGGGAAGGAGATCTTCCCGAATCGGACGCCCCGGGACTCGAGGTTCTCCGGGAACTGGAGCTGCGGTACTGGCGCGACGTTGCGGACCTGGGATACTGGCGACGCGAGTGGCGCGATCTGGCGCGCTTTCGCCGACATCTCGCCGAGTTCAAGCCGGACGTGGTGGTTCTCTGGAACATGCGCAAACTCGCCTCAGGCATCGTTCTGGAAGCGCAACGCCAGGCTGAGCGCCCCCACGGGCCGCCGCTCATTTACCATCTCATGGACGAGTGGGCCGCGGAGTTCCGGACAGCGAACGGTCTTCCCCAATTCTGGAGCCGGCCGGCTCGCTCTTGCTGGGGACGACTCGCAAAGCCGCCGCTCCGCGCTCTTTACCGCGCGCTCTTCACCCCCGACGTCAGCGCATGGCGGCCCGAGACCGCCGTGCTCGTCTCAAAGGCGCTCGGCGAACTCCTCGGGAAACACAACGTTCATTTCGCGAGAACCCGCGTCTCATACATCACTTACGATCCGGAGTTGTTCAACTTCACGGAGCCCCTCCGCCTTGACCGGCGCCGCGAGGAAGACCCGAACGGCCCGACGCGTTTTCTCTGGGCGGGCCGCTTGTGCCAAGGAAAAGGGGCGCTCACGGCCCTCGACGCGCTGGACGAGCTCTTCCGCCGCCGCCCCGCCGGCTGGACCGTGGATTTCTGCGGACCCATCGATCCCGAGCTGGAGCAAGGCGGCTTTCATGAACGACTGCGTTCCGCTTCCTGCAACGACCGCGTACGCTACCTCGGTTCTTTCCCCCACGAAGCGATGCCTCGGCAGTATCGCGATCACGACGTCTTCCTCTTCACGTCCGAAGTCCACGAGGGACTCCCCGGCGCGGTCGTCGAGGCCTTTGCGGCCGGCATGGCCGTCATCGGCACTCTGACGGGGGGCACGCGCGACATACTCCGTCCAGACGAGAACTGCCTGGTCTACCCGATGGGAGACGCCGGCGCCTTGGCCGATGCCATGGAGAAACTGATCGTGGACGGCGCGCTCCGCTGGCGCCTATCATCGCAAGTCATCGCCTTCGCTCGGGAACAATGCAGCAACGACGCCGTGTTCCCGCGATTGCTCGCTTTCTACGAGGACCTCGTTCGCGAGAAGCACAAAAGCCAGGAGCGCCCATCAACATGAAGACGGGGAATGCCGCAGGGCGGAGCGCGGCCCCGCCCATGGAGTCGCAGTCCGCGCCAAACGGTGGCGCAAGGCCCCGCCCCGCGCCTTTTTCGGCTATTGCGTTCGCCCGTTTGGGCGGGCGCCCCAAACCTTTGAGAGGAGTCAGACGATGATCGGAAAATCTCCCCTAACAGAGAATCGGATGCCCCAGCAGAACCCGGCAAGACGGAGGCGGGTCCTTTTGCATTTCGCGCTTGCCGCTCTGATGACCTCAACCGTAGGATTGACTCGCCCTGCGGCAGGAGACCAATCGAAAGCGAGGAATCGAATGTCTTCCGACGAACCGCCCCAAGAGAACCCCGCCTCGACGAAGGATTACACTCTGACGGGGGAAGCGCCGGCCCCCGAGGAACCCCTCTCCCTCTGGTACCGCCAACCGGCCAAGGAATGGGTCGAGGCCCTCCCCGTCGGCAACGGACGATTGGGCGCCATGGTCTTCGGCGGGATCGGTGAAGAGCGGATCCAACTGAACGAGGATACGCTCTGGTCCGGGGGACCCTATGATCCCACGAATCCCGACGCCATCAACCACCTGGCAAAGGCGCGCGAGCTGGTCTTTCAGGGGAAGTACGCCGAGGCGCAGAAGGTGGCCGACGAACTGCTCGGCGGCAGGCCCCGCTTTCTGCAAACCTACACGACCTTGGGCGATCTGACCCTTTCTTTCGACGAGGGCGGCGCGATCGCCGACTACCGCCGGAGACTCGAACTGCCCTCCGGGATCGCGACCGTGGAGTACGGCTGCGCGGGCGTTCGTTACACGCGCGAGGTCTTCTCGTCCGCCATCGACCAAGTCATCGTCGTGCGCCTTGCCGCGGACAAGGCGGGGAAGGTGTCTTTTCGGGCGAAGCTCACGTCGCCCCACAAGTTCGAGATCGAGAAAGCCGGCGACGACGTCCTCGCCCTCCACGGACAATGGATGGGCAAGAAAAACCTCAAGAAGGAAGAGCACCTGATCTCGCACACGGTCCTCATCGCCGACTGGTACGGTCCGGGCATGCGTTTCGAGGCGCATGCGCAGGCGCGGGTGAATGGCGGCTCGGTCGAGGTTGTCGACGGCGAGCTGGAAGTCGAGGCAGCCGACGAGGCCACGCTTCTGCTCGCCATGGACACGTCCTTCGTGAACCCAAAGGACGGCACGAGCGGGAAACCCGAGACCGCGTGCGCGGCGGCGCTTCGCGCAACGGCCAAGAAGACCTACGAAGAGCTGCGCAAGGCCCACATCGCCGATCACCGCGCCCTCTTCGACCGCGTGAGCCTCGAGATCGGCAACGGTCCTAACGATTCTCTTCCCACGGACGAACGGCTCCGCCTCGTGCGCGCGGGCGCCGACGATCCCCAGTTGGCCGTCCTCCACTTCCAATACGGCCGCTATCTGCTCATGGGGAGTTCGCGCCCGGGGACCCAGGCCGCGAATCTCCAAGGCATTTGGAACCACGAGACGCACCCGGCCTGGGGAAGCAAGTATGCGCTGAACATCAACCTTGCCATGAACTACTGGCCCGCCGAGACGACGGGACTCTCGGAATGCCACGAACCCTTGTTCGACCTGATCGAGGAACTCGTCGAGCCGGGCCGCAAAACGGCGAAGGTCCATTACAACTGCGACGGCTTCGTCGCCCACCACATCACCGACATCTGGCGCGCGACCACCCCCGGCGACAACGCGCGCTACGGCTACTGGCCGTGCGGCAGCGGCTGGCTCTGCCTCCATTTGTGGGAGCATTACCGCTTCACTCTCGACAAGAAGTTTCTTCGCGAACGCGCCTACCCCATCATGAAGGAGGCCGCCGCGTTCTACCGCGATTTCTTGATCGAGGACAAGCAGGGGCGGTTGGTGACGTGCCCCTCGATGTCGCCCGAAAACGCGTTTCGCGCCGAGGATGGGCAGGTGTCGGCCGTCGGCATGGCGCCCGCCATCGACATGCAGATCATCCGCGGCCTCTTTGCGCACTGCATCGAGGCGACGAAGATACTGGGCAAGGACGAGGACTTCCGCCGCAAACTCGAAGACGCCCGCGCACGCCTCGTGCCGGACCAGATCGGGCGCTTCGGCATTCAGGAGTGGGTCGAAGACTTCGATGAAACCGAGCCGGGCCACCGCCATCTTTCCCATCTCTACGGTCTGCACCCGGAGAGCCAATTCACGTTGCGCGGCGCGCCCGAGCTGGCCGCGGCGGCGCGCAGGTCCCTCGAGCGGCGCCTCGAACACGGCAGCGGCCAGACGGGCTGGAGCCGCGCCTGGGTCATCAACTTCTGGGCGCGTCTCGAAGAGGGAGACAAGGCCTACGAGAACTACCGCGCTCTTCTCCAACGCTCGACCTTGCCCAACCTCTTCGACAACCACCCGCCTTTCCAGATCGACGGCAACTTCGGCGGAACGGCGGGCATGGCCGAAATGCTTCTCCAAAGCCACGCGGGCGACATCCACCTCCTCCCCGCCCTCCCCAGTTCCATGCCGAACGGCCGCGCGACCGGCCTCCGCGCGCGCGGCGGCTTTGAAGTCGACATGACCTGGGCCGACGGCAAACTCTCCCAAGCCACAATCCGCTCCCACGCCGGCGGCCCATGCCGCGTGCGGTCACCGGGGCCGTTGACCGTGTGGAGTAAGGGCCGAAAGGTTGAGACGACAACGCCGGAAGAGGGGGTCACCGTTTTCAAGACAACCCGCGGCAAGACCTGCGACCTGAGATGACCCGTGGCCCAAGCACTGCTCCCAAAGGGCGCAGGGCGAATCGGGGACAGTCAGCATTTTTGACTGTCTGCCTCCCGGTGGGATCCAATCGTACCGCAGAATCTTTAGCCCGAAACGACCGTCGGAAACTGCATGGTGTCGATCGGGTTCGCCCCCTGGCTCGGGTATCCCGACCGACTCCCCTCCGAATCCCGGAGGTACACCCAGCCCTTCCAGGGCGAGACTTCGGGAATCCTGTCGGACATAAGCGCCGCGCACCACTCCCCGCGGCGCTTCGGCGCCGAGGCGCGGATGAAAGGACCGCCGCCGCTCCATTGTCCCGCCGAGGGCGAAACCAGCCGGATGCGCGAAACCGCCTTGTATGCGTCCTTCGAACTCGGGAGGCGCGGACCCGGAAATCGTCACGAGCCACGCTTTCCTTCCAGAGCGGACGCCGCTTCTCTCCATGAGCCGCGACGAGGCCGTGGCCATGTTGGATTGGCTCGCCGCGCAGGCCGGTTCCGCGCTGGCGCAGCCCTCGGGGCGCGCGTCCGCAGATTTCGCGGAATTCCGCGGCGGCGCGGGCGGAATTGGCGCCCCGAGTCGGACCGGTTCTCAGTGCACTCCGAGCGCGAAGAGATCGCGTCGCGTCTTGGGATAGTCTTGGCGAACGATGAGTTCGAGGAGTTGGTCGCGGAGTTCCTGTCGTATCTTCGCGCGGGAGGGATCTGCCGCGAGGTTGCATTGCTCGTCCGGGTCGCTGCGCAGATCGAAAAGTTGATCTCCCCGATTGTTCGGGTAGAAGGTGTAGCGGAACTCCTGAGTGCGGATCGTGCGCGCCCAGTCGCCGAGGGCGACCGACCAAATGCCGTTGTAGCTCTCGCAATAGGCGGCCGGGCGCCAGTCGGGCGCCGTCTCGCCTCGGCACAACGGCAGGAGCGAGCGCCCCGGCAGTGCCGGGATTTCCTCGGCGCCCATCTTCAGATACGGACCCTCTTTCGGCATGGCGGGCATCTTCTCGGCCGCGGCGTCGAGCGCCGTGGGGCAGAGGTCTTCGAGTTGCACCATTTCATCGCGCGCGACGCCTTTCTTCAGGCCCGGTCCGGCGACAATCAGGGGCACGCGGATGCAGGCGTCATAATGCCGCTCCTCTTTCCCATTGAAGCCGTGATCTTCGAGCAGATCTCCGTGGTCCGCCACCAGGATGACGTATGTGTTTCCCAGGCGTCCCGTTTCCTCAAGAGTCTCGAGCACACGCCCCAATTGTCGGTCCAGGTGAACGATATCGGCGAAGTAGAGCTGCCGATAGTAACGCCAGTGTTCGGATGGGACTTTGCCCGTCATGTGGCGGTGCTGGTCGAAGTACTTCGGCGCGTGCGGATCGGTTAGCCACTCGGCGGGCGCCGGTTCGGGAATTCGGCTCGCGTCGACGCATTCCACGCATTCCGCCGGCGGGCATTTCGGCCCGTGGGGTTGCACGTAACTGATGTGAGCGAAGAGGGGGCGATCCGCCCGCGTCCCGCGGATGAACTCCAGGGCGCGGCTCGTGATCCAGTTGGTCTGGGAAACTTCCTCGGGGAACGGAAGCGTATAGGCTCCGGGCGTGTTGTTCGGGAAGTCGGGCGTCGCCCACTGGAAGTTCGATCGGATCTTCTCGATTCGCTCGCGCAGGTTGACTTTCTTTGGACCGTAGGCCGCGAAATCGAGAATCGCCACGGGCCAGATGGTGGCGAGAGCCGCTTCGTAATGCTCCGGATGCTCGCTTTCGACCCCGTCGAGCCAGTCGCCCCCGCGGGGGTCCTCGGTGATGTGGGTCGCGTCGAACCCGAAAGGCTTGTAGTCCGGGTAAAGGCCGGCGAAATGGGGATAGAGGTGCACCTTCCCGAAGGCGCCCGTCCGCCAGCCGCTCTTCTGGAGGGCCTGCATGAAGGTCGGCAGTTTCGGGTCGAGAGCGTAGCCGTTCTCGAGCACGCCGTGGCCGCGCGTGGTTAGGCCCGTTGCGAGAGTCGCGCGCGCGGGACAGCAAACCGGGTTGCTTGTGATGGCGTTGCGAAACGTGACGCCCATCGTGCGCAAGCGATCGAAGTGGGGCGTTGGGCAGACGCCGCCGAGGGCGGCCTCGAACCACTTGGCCGAAAGCTGGTCCATCATGAAGAAGACGACGCTTGGCTTCATGGAGATTTCTCTCGATTTCCGACCGCATCGTGCGGAGGGCGCCGGTCCGCCGACGTCGCGACTCCGACAGCGCGATAACACGTTCCGGCCTCAGTAAGAAACCACAGCCGAGGGCGGCTGTGCCACGCCGTTTTGCGGGATCGCACCGCCGCCGTCACGGTCCTGGCTGGGCGGCGACACCCACAGGGCCTCAGCAAGAAGAGAACCACCGCCGAGGGCGGCTGTGGCACAAGGGCCGGAAGGCAGGGCGGGGCAGCGCCCCACCGCCGGCGCGGCGATCGCCCTGCCCGGATCACGGCCCGAAACGCTCGATGTCGCCGTAACTGCGGGTCCCATTGGTGGGATCGTATTGTGTTTCGGCGTTGTCGTAGTAGTTGTAGGTCATGTCGAAGATCAGGTTCGGCCCCCTGCCGGCAAGCCACCATATTTGCCCGGCTCGTTTGGCTTCCAGGTAGGTTCTCCCCACGCCCCAGTTCGCCAGCGGAGCATATATGTAGGCGTCGATGTGCCATTCCCACGTAATGAGATCCGCCGCGCGATCGGCGAAAGGGTCCGGCGGAACGCTCGTCATGAACGCCACGGGAGTCGAAAGAACGTTGAGCCGCGTGTGGAAGCGGCCCTCCACGCCGGCGGCATAGTAGGGGGGATAACCCGCGCAGTCGGTGCAGTAGGCTTCCATGGCGACGGCGATGCTTCGCATGTCGGTATGCGAGCGCGCCACCTTCGAGCGCACTTGCGCTTCGAGAAAGTTGGGCACGGCGATGGCCGCCAGAATCGCGATAATGGCGACGACGATGAGCAGTTCAATAAGCGTGAATCCCCCGTCCCTTCTCATGAGGGCTCCTCCCGCGGCAGGATGCCCGCAATCATTGCGGGATGGACCCGGCGCCCACCTCCCCCGTGTTCTTCCCGATATCGCCCCCGCTTCGCGTTCCGTTGGTGGGGTCGTAGAGACGGTCCAGAGGTTGGCCGGCGACGGTGTCGGGATGGTTCATCTGCACGAGGTAGTGCTCGAGTCCGTCGCGCTCCCTGTCCGGTCCGCGGCTCGCCAACCCGGCGGCTTTCCGCAACGGCAGACCCGGATAGCACCCCTTCATCCAGTAGTTGAAGTAGGTGATGTAGGTGAGGGCGTCGGGCCAGTACCATTGATTGTCGGCGCTGCGATTTCCCCCGGGCAGCGCGAAGGGATCGCTTACGTTCACGGAGGTGATGTAAGCCACCGGGGTGGACAGGAAGTTCAAGTACGTTACGTCGATCAGCCAATTCCCTCCCTCGGGCGGGTAATCGCTGTTGTCCACCACGTAGGCTTCCAGCGCCGTGATCAGGCTTCGGATATCCGCCTTGACGCGGGCGACCTTGGAGCGCGTCTGCGCCTCGAGGAAGTTTGGCACGGCGATGGCCGCAAGAATCGCAATGATGGCCACCACGATCAAGAGCTCGATCAAGGTAAATGCGCGTGAAGTTCTTCTCATCGTTCCGCCTCCTTTTCTCTTTCCGGCGCCTCCGTTGGGATCTGGAGCGCGGGCCGGAAAATGGAAAATAAACAGGCGCCAAGACCTGCGAGCCTACATATAGGGATCTTCCCCGGCCGGGACCCAAGTTGTCAAGGGAAGAAGAAGCCCTTTGACTCCTCTCCCCGTGTGCGTGCGGAAGAGGTCTCCGTGGCTCACCGTTCCATTGGTCGCGTCTTAGGTGGGGATGAATCCCGGCATGGACGAGAAGCGCCAGGGGTATTCGGCGATGTGGGTGTCGTCGGTCCGGTTGGGGCCGGGAGAGATGAAAATCCAGCAATTTCTCTGACCGCCCCCGGTCTCTCGCACACGTCTACCCCGACGGTCTCATGCTTGCTAGCGCGTTCCTTCTTGGAGAACCCGTCACAGCGGGGTCTCCCGCGCCTTCTCGACCGGAATCGGCAGCCGCGGCGTTCCGCCGGCGAACGCCGTCTTGCTAGGCGGAGAGCTGCAGGCCCATGCCCTCGAGCTTCGCCCGCAACTCCTTCACCTCGATGTCTCGCGTCCCACATTGCTGACCGGCCGCCATCGCCGCCGCAACGCCCGCCCCCTGGCCCGCGCTGGCCACGATGGGCTGCACCCGGTAGGCGCTCATCGCAACGTGGCTGCCGCTCATGCATTTGCCCACTGCGAGCAGACCCTCATAGCCTTTCGGCGCGAGGGCGCGGTAGGGAATCCCGTAACCCGGCACGGCGGGTTCGCCGCTGGGGTCCTCGCCCCAGATGTCGAGGCCGTACGTGCCGAAGGCGATCGTGTCGTCGGGCAGTTTGCCGCTGCGCAGGTCGTTCTCTGTGATCACGTGTTCGCCGACGATCCGGCGGACTTCGCGGACGCCGAGCCTCGGCGCGAGCTGCACAACGTAGCCGTTCTCGCGAAGCAGAGCGTGATCGCGCTCCATGGCGGCGAACGCCTCGCGCTGCGCCTCGGCCAGCGCCGCGGGATCGCGCGTGTCCTTGCAGCGGACGGCGCAGCCCCAATGGAGGTAGACGCCCGAGTCGCGCTCGAGGCAGGCGTCGGGCGTGCTGTGAAACCAGGCGGGCCCCGTGTCCAGGATCAGACGCGCGCTCTCCAAACGCCGCATGTCGAACGCCGGTCCGGACCGCACCTTGTGGCTGGTGTATATCCAGGTGCACTGCTGCACGATGTCGTCGCGCAGCTCGGGCGCGTGGGGTTCGCCGAAGTCGCTCTTCGAGTCGCGGCCGTACATCGTGTCGCAGCCCGCCAAGGCGGAGAACTCCCCCGTCCCGGTCGCGTCGATCGTCACCTTCGCGCGGATCGCCCACCGCTCGCCGCCGGCGCCCTCGACGACGGCGCCTGCCGCGCGGCGGCGCTGGCCGGCGTCGCGGACGATGGCGTCCACGGCGCGCGCGCCGCAGACCAGCCGCAGGTTCTTCTCGGCCTCCAGCATCTGCCAGCAGACGGCCAGATACGACGCGGGCATGAACCACTTGCCCCCGGGCGGGCCCCCTTTGCTGTTTGGGAGCGGGTAGTCGCGTTTGAGGCGGTCGACCATCTCGCGGTAAATGCCCGTCCGCGGTCCGCCGCAGGGCATGGCGACGAACATGTCGACGGGCGCGCCGCAGGGTACGGCGTCCTCCTCGACGAGAACGACCTTCGCCCCCGCTCGCGCGGCGGCGATCGCTGCGGGTATGCCCGCAGCGCCGGCGCCGACTACCAAGACGTCCGTCTCGATTTCCTCACGCATCCGAGCTTCCCCCTTCGGTTTCGAGTCGCTGTGCGCCGCGGGCGCAGCGGCCGTCGCCAACCCCAACGCCCCGGCGCCCGCAGAGGCAAGAAACTTGCGCCGCTTCAACCTGATGTCTTCCATCTTTCCCTCTTCTCGGAGCGATGATCTGCGCGGCGCTTACGGCCAGCGCAGGACGTCTCCTCCCGACTTGGTTCCGTTCGTGGGATCGTACTCCCAAAGGGCGAAACGCCGGTCATAGGGCGTGGGGCTGCTGGGAGGGTCGAACGTGTAGTCGATGATCCTCCACGACCTGCCGTCCGGCATCGGGCCCTTCTCGTAGTCCGGCCCAAGAGAGAACAGGACCCAATCGGGGCCGTTGATCGGCGGATCGCCACGAGACTGCCGGGCCACGGCGACGTTTGCGAAGCAGTAGCTGTAGGGCCGCAGGCCGTCCAGCCACCCGTCGTCATCCCGACCCATCGGGCTGAAGGGATCGGCGAGATCCACCGACGTGATGTAGGCGACCGGCGTCGTCAGATCCCAGCACATGTGAATCCCGCCGTTCACCGTGTACTCGCCTGAAGAGCTCCCGATGTAGCCGCGGAGGATGGGCGCGCCGATGTAATCGACGCGATAGGCTTCCAGAGCGGTCGCCAGTGATCGCAAGTCGGCCTTCACGCGCGAGACCTTGGAGCGCGTCTGCGCCTCGAGAAAATTCGGCACCGCGATCGCCGCCAGGATCGCGATGATGGCCACGACGATCAGGAGTTCGATCAACGTAAAGCCCCTCTGCGCGCGAAGCGTTTGCCGCATGGCGGAGCTCCTTTTCCAATGGAATTCCCGAGAGACGTCCCTCGAAGAAGCGCGGGGCGCCATTCCCAAGCCCCTCCGACGCCACAGATAGCGGAGCCAAGGTAGGGAGCACAAGGTTTTTCCGATAGGGATTGGAGCCGAGGGGATTGGGCGTTCGGGGGCGGGAGCGGCGCGCCGCGCTACTACGGCCTGTGGGTGCCGGCCAACGGCGCTCTCCTGCGCCGGGTGCAACTGCTTCTCGGGCCAGTCGACGCGTCAGATTCCCGCCAAGTCGAGGCGCCGGCAACAGAGGGTGCGGGCCACGCGCCTGAGGCGCCCGCCGCCACCCACCGCTGTCCCTACTGCGGCAGCCGGCGCCTTGTTCACCTGCGCCCACTGCCCAAGACGCCCAGAGGTCCACCATGCTCCACAACGCCCGGAGAGTGAAGCATTCCCGCTGCCACGCAAAACCGTCGGCGGGCAAAACATCGTCGCCGACGGCGCCGGTAGATTTGCGTCCTTGTGACCGCCGCCCCCGCCCACTCCATCTCGCAATGCCCCTCAGCGCCTCGAGCACGCTGCAATCATGCCGCCACAACGGCCCTACCACGCTCCTCTCAACCCTTGACATCCCACCCCGCACGCCCATAATCGACCTGTAGGCAGATCGGGGCATTGAGAAATCCCCAAAGCCGCGGCAAAGCGGCAGTTCAACCTGGGCATTTGCGGTCGTTGCGCGCCGCAGAAACCGTTAGCTCGTTCTGCGTGAGAAAAACGGATGAGTGGTACGCAACGCAAGCGCAGCTTCACGAGGTATCCCGTGATCTCTCACGGGGCGGAGTATCTCGTCATGGGCCATCTTATGCGGCGCAACATCCTCACGTACAAAGCGCCGCCCAACAACGAAGGCTACGATCTCATCTGCATTCATCCAGACCCGCGCATCACGACAAAGCAGATCAGAGTTCAGGTGAAGAGCCGCCTCGCAACTGACTGCGATCGTGGGTTTCCGGTCAAGGCCAGAACGTTTGACGCTTTCGACTATCTTATTGTCGTTTTTCTCAACGTCGGCTACTTCCTACAGATGCGCAAGCGTCACCCCGCGCACGAGGGCGCTCGTGATCCAGAGTTCTACACCTTGCCTGTTTCGTTCATCCGCGAGCACCATGACACGTCAACTTCATGGCACAAGGTACGGACGCGAGGGTTGGACCTCGATCCATACAAGAACGGAGTCGGCTTCGAGCAGATCGCTCGCGACTTGGGCGTTCCGTATCCGGACAAGGTTACTTGAGAGAGGGACGCAGAACCATGCCATCAACCTGACGGCCAAGGCCGGGGGCCTTGGCCGCAGGTTATGGCTACGTGTATGCCGGGCATGTCGTACAGCTAGGGGGTGAGAGACCTCTGCACAGGCGTTCGCGGAGTTGAAGCGCTAGGACAAGGGCAAGGCCGTCGTCGCGAGGCGGGGTCCGGAGGAAGCCCAATCCCAAGGTGCCGGCCGATGAACAGGAACCGGATATGAGGCGTGGCGCGTCCGCCGCAATGCTTCGACTCGCTGGGGTCCCGCGACTGCTCGCGCCCGACACGAACGAACCGAACCGCCGTGGTGCGCGACCGGTATGCCCGGCGGCGTGGGAGGAGAGGGGGCGCGAGCCCCCTCCCTATCCGGATTAGAGGCCTGTTAGTCCGGCAGGTCATCGAGCACTTGCTGCAAGCTTTTCTTATACTGCCTGAAAGCGGTTCGGCCCTGCTTGGTGAGGCTGATTGTGGTATGTGGTTTCTTGCCTCTGAATTCCTTATTGATCGCGATGTAGCCCGCCTCTTCTAGCTTGGTTAAATGCGTGGACAGGTTGCCCCAAGTTAGCCCGGTCAGGCGTATAAGGAAAAC
>DATKZW010000099.1:0-3696 GCA_035527775.1 Sumerlaeia bacterium
TTCACCCGACTTGCGTGTCAGAATGAGCATGGTGGCCTCGCTTTATTCGTTTTCCCCGCCGGCGGTCTCGGCCCGCGCGTCGACGATCTCGATGGCGCGGGTTGGGTGTGGCGAGTCGGCCCGGACTTGCACTCAGGCGGCCCATTTCGTACATACACGGCTCTCTCCTCGGGATGCAAGTGTTTTCCCCTCTCAGGCGGGGCGACGGGCCGCAGCCGTCCCGCGGCGCCGCGGCTCCGCACGAGCGCCGTGGCCGCCCCCGAAAGGCTAACCCAGAAAATCGAGAAGATTGGGCTGGAGCACCTTGGCTGTGGCGCCGAGGACGGCTTGGTAGGCGTTCTCGCGGCGGTTGAGCTCGGTGATGGCTTCCGTGATGTCGACGTCGCGCAGCTCGCTGAGGAGGATCTCCATCTTCATCTTCACGTCGAGCAGGCGGTCGGAGGTCTTCTCGAAAAGGTTCTCGCGCGACCCGGCGAGCGATTGGACGGTGGCGGTCTGCGAGAGCGCGCTGTCGAACTCCTGGAGCAGATTGTTGATCTCCACTTGGTCGTTGCTGCGAAGGGCGACGTTGGCGCGCTCGAAGATGTCGAAGAGATTGACGCCCGCTGACAAGCCGGCGCCGAGGAAGACGCGGTCTCCCGTAAAGTTGATCTGCTGCCAGACGTCCTGTTCGATCTCGAGTTGAATGATCCCGGAATCGCCGACGTAGGTTCCAGCGGGGGTCGTCGTCACGGTGAAGACTTCGCCGCCCGCCGGCGGTCCGGGAGTGTCGGAGATCGCAATGCGGATGCCGTCGAATTGAATGGCGGCGCCCGAGGTGTAGGCGTTGCCCACGGAGACGGGAACGCCCGTCGTCGTGTTGATGACGTCGTAGGTTGCGGGGCCGGTGAAGACGATGTCGTAGGTGTCGCCGGTTACGAGAGCGGGGTCGGCGATCGTTTGGGAGGCGACGCTGATGGCGTATGCCCCTCCCGGGGTGGCGGTGGCGAACATATCGAGAAAGGGGGCCGCATCGTCGGCGAACCCGGCGAAGAGAAAGCGGTCGGCGTATTGCAGGTTGGCGTTCGCGACGAGTTGGCTGGCCAGGGATACGATCTCAATGCGGGCCGCCTCGCGGGTCGTGGGGGTGGAGGTCGCGCTGTTGGCTTGGCCCAGGAGCAATTCCTTGGCGCGCTTGAGAAGCGAGATGGTCGAGTCCATCGCCCCGTCGTAGAGTTCCGAGACCGTCGCCGCCGTGCCGATGTTGCGCAGAAACTGCTCGTGCTGGGAGATCATGGCGTTGACGTTGAGCATGCGGCCCGAATCGACGGGATCGTCGGAGAGGTGGTTGATGCGGCGCTGCGTGGCCATGACTTCCTGAGCCTTCAGCAGATTGGTCACGCTCTGCTGGATGGTCCGCCGCGTACTGTTATAGATGTAGTTCGTTGAGATTCGCATGGGATCCTGTTTCCCGGGCCCCGCGGTCCGGTCTCACGGCGTCTAGATCATCTGAATCAGAGTGGCCAGCATCTCATCTGTGATGGAAATCACCTTCGACGCGGCTTGGTAGGCGCGCTGATAGGCCATGAGCGACGTCGTTTCCTCGTCGATGTTCACCCCGCTCACGCTCTCGACCATGTTGGCGGTTTGGGTGAGCAGCACTTCCTGGCTTTCCTGCTCGAGGTTCTCGCTCGCCGCGGCCACGCCGAGCTGCACGATCATGGCGTGGTACATATCGCGGAAGCTCTGCGTGCCGCCGGCGGCCACCTTCGCCGTCTCGAGGTCGGCCAGGAGCAGGGCGTTGCGATTGTCGCCCGAGGCGCTCGTGAGCCCTGCCGCGATGGCGTCGAGGGAAGCGCTGACGGCGGACGAGATCCGAACGTTCTTCGCCGCCTCGGTCACGGTGTCGACCCGGAAAACGTCGCCGGCAACGGGCGGGCCGGAGACGTCGCTCAACGTGAGGGAAATCCCGTCGAACGTGATCGCGGCGCCCGAGACGTAAGCCCCGGAAAGAACCGTCGCCCCGGTCGAGACGTTGATGACGTCATAGGTCCCGGCGGTCGTGAAGCGGATCTCGTAAGCGTCGAGGGTCAAGAGTGTCTCATCCACCACGGCGGTCGCGGTGAAGCCCGCCCCTCCTTGCGATCCTTTGGCGACGTGCGCGTAGACGGGGGTGGTCTCGAAGAAATTCCGGTTGCCCGCGCCGTCGAGCCCGGTCCCGGCGCGGTGCTGTTCGTTGAAACGGAGGACGAACTCGGCGGCGACGCGATCGAGCCGGCGCATTTGCTCGGGGACGATCTCGTCGCGGGTGCGGAAGGCGCCGCCGATGGCGCCGTTCACCATCTTGTCGGTGATGTCCATGGCCGTGCCCGAGGGAGCGACCCAATAGACGTCGCGCTTAAGGTCGTTGGTCGGATCGGGCCGCGCCTCGAGTTGGTAGTAGTCGGCGCCCGAGACGAGCGGCATGCCTTGCTCGACGAAGAGGGTGAAGTTGCCTCTTTCGTCTTCGATGACGGAGACGGGAATCAGTTCCGAGAGCTTGCGGACCCATTCCCCGCGGTTGTTCAGCAGTTCGTTTCGGCCGAGGAGGTTCTGGGAGGAAGCCGAGATCTGGCGGTTCAGATCGGCGATCGTTTTGAGAATGCCGTTCACTTCCGAGACGATCTGCTCGATGCGCACGTCCTGGAGCCTCATCTGCTCTTCCATTTGCAGGTAGGCGAACTCGAAGACGTGTCCGATGCTCTCGCCGCGTGAGCGGAGGGTGGCGCGTTCGGCCACGCCGCTCGGCCGCGTCGTCAGGTCCTGGATGGCTTTGAAGAAGTCGTCGAATTCGGCGTCCAAACCGCGATTGGCGACTTCGTTGAAGAGTTCTTCCAGCTCATGGTAGGCCTGCGCGGTTAGATCCGTGCGCGCCGCGTCGGACGTGACGCCGAGGAGGCGACGCTCGGCGAAAGGATCGAGCATGCGGTCGACCGACAGGACGGTGACGCCGAGGCCGAAAGGTCTGTTGGCCTGTTCGAGGCGCTGGCGTTTGTAGCCTTGCGTGTTGACGTTGGCCACGTTCTGAGCCGTGATCTGCAACCCGAGCTGGCTGACGCTCAGTCCTTGTCTGGCGATGCTGAGAGAGGTCAGGAGTGACATGGGCCCTCGGCTTTCCGTCCGGAGTTATGTGCTCACGTGCATCGTGGTCGTTGCGCCGTTGGCGGCGGCGCGAGGTCTCGAGCCGGGCTTGCCGTACCCCGCCGCCGTGCCCTCGCCGGGCGGCGCCTGGGAGAGGGCTTCCACGATCTGGCGCACCGTGTCGATGCCGTTGTGACAAATGACGGCGTTCGTCTCGTTCAGGACGCGCAGTTCCTCGGTGCATTCAGAAAGCCGGTCTCGAACGTCCCGGAGTTGGTCCGCCTGCTCGCCGACGGCGCGGCTGGCGAGCTCCGTCAGCGTAAACGAAGGGGTGAGCGCGTCCGAGCGCTTGGCCAGTCGCGAACAGACGATCTGGCGGGACTCGTCGAGGGTGCGGATCTTCAGCAAAAGGGTTTCCTTGCGGCGGACAAGGGGGAGCACGTCGTCGGGTTTGCCCGAGATGAGCGCCAGACGTTCTTCCTTGGCCAGATCGCGCACCTGTTCGTAGAGAACGATCTGCTCGGTCAGAACGGCGATCAGTTCCGCTATCAGGTTATTCACGATTGTGGTGCGGCCATCGGTGGGGGGGGGGGGGGG
>DATKZW010000100.1:0-8679 GCA_035527775.1 Sumerlaeia bacterium
GTCTGCCATCCTCCTCAGGGACGTCGCTCCACGTCTGGGCCGCGTATCCGTTGGCGCCCAGTTCGGCTCGCAGCGAGTCCGTTTCCGGCGTGAAGATCGCGCCGTCGAACGTCCCCACCTGGTAGACGCCCGCTCCTCCCCAGAAGACCCACTTCCTATTGGCCGGATCGCCGTCGACGGGCAGTTCGAAGAAGTCGGGACACTCCCCCGTCCCGGGCATCGCGACGCCGGACAACTCCCTCCATTCCTTCATGTTCTCGGAGCCCAACAGCACGTAGTCGTTCTCGTCGAGGTACAAGGCCATGACCCACTTCTCGGTCGGTTCGTGCCAAAAGACTTTCGGGTCCCGGTTGTGCGCGCGGATGTGTCGGACGACGGGGTTGCCTTGGCGCTTCGTCCACGTTCGCCCCCGGTCGTTGCTGTAAGCGATGGATTGGACGCACGGTTTCTCCGGTTTGACGATGCTGTCTCCCGTCGTATAGAAAGCGACGAGCGCATGCTCATCCCCGGTCTGGAATCCCCCCGTGTTTCTCCAGTCGACGACTGCCGATCCGGACCAGATCCATCCCATCTCGTCCGGCTCGATCGCGTGCTCGATCTGACGCCAGTGCGCGAGATCGCGGCTGACGGCATGGCCCCACGTGTTCGGCCCCCACTTCAGCCCGTGGGGATTGTGCTGAAAAAAGAGGTGGTACTCGCCCTTGTAGTAGACCAGGCCGTTGGGGTCGTTCGTCCAGTTCTTCCGGGGCGTGAAGTGGAATTGCGGACGATGGAGTTCGTGGTAGACGTCGCCGTTCTTCATACCCGTGCTCCTTTCCATTTCCGGCGCGGAGATTGCGCCTCACAGCCGAACGTTGTCGATCAACCGAGTCTCGCCCCACCAGGCGGCCAGGGCAATGAGCGTGTTGCCCGGCTCCACTTCTTCGATCGGCTGCACCGTGTCCATTGACGCAACCTCGACGTAGTCGATTCGTCCCCCGCTTTCCTTCTCGATCTGGTCGATAATGCCTTGGCGTAAGATCGCGGCGTCTCGGACGCCCTCTTCCTCGAAACGCCGACGAGCGCTTTTGAGCGCACGCGACAGCACGACCGCTTCGGCCCGCTCCTCCGGCGAGAGGTACTTGTTGCGCGAGGACAACGCCAAACCGTCGGGCTCGCGAACCGTGTCGACCCCGACGATCTGGACGGGGAAATTCAGGTCCCGCGTCATGCGGCGAACGACCAGCAGCTGTTGGGCGTCCTTCCACCCGAAAACGGCGAAGTCCGGCTGCGTGGCCAGGAAGAGCTTCGCGACCACCGTCGTCACGCCTCGGAAGAAAGTGGGACGAGAGCGCCCGCACAGGAGCTCGGTCAACCCATGGACCTCGACATACGTCGAGTAGCCCGGCGGATACATCATCTCGTCCGTCGGGTAGAAGATGAAATCCACGTTCTCCTCGCGGCACATCCGCAGGTCCGCCTCGAACGTGCGCGGGTAACGGGCCAAATCCTCGTGCGGAGCGAACTGCGCCGGGTTGACGAAAATCGTGACGACGAGAACGTCCGCGAGGGATCGCCCTTTGACGATCAGCGCCCGATGCCCCGCGTGCAGGGCGCCCATCGTCGGCGCGACGGCGATCGTTTTCCCCTCTCGCTTCAGCGCCGACAGCCGCCGCTGCATCTCTTCCGGCGGGGGAATGATCTCGGGTTCAGAAGACATGACGCCGGGCATCCTGTGATGGCGCTTCCGCGTGGTGGCGGCAGAATCCCCCCGTCTTCCAGAACGGGGTCTTGCCTTCTTCTTTCCATAGTGCGGGCATAACGCTCGGTGCAAGGGAAATGCCTCTGCGCCCGCCCCCGCACGCGACGCTGGTCTCAATCACCGCAAACCGGCTCTGCCAGACGATTGTCCGCCGCGCTTTGAAGGTTGAGCAGGTGTTCCATGAGTTCGAGGCGCGCGGGGACTGGGATGCGATCGTAGCCGTTGCGTCGCTCGTCCGGGTCTTCTTCCAGGTTGTAGTATTCCCCGTAAGGCTCTTCCGGGTAATAGGTCACCTTCTCGCGGGCTGTGACCACGGTTTTCAGGTTCAGCCGCCGGCGATGGCGGGACGGGCACTCCACGAGCGCCGCCGCGCGGGGACTCGCGGCGACTTTCCCCTCCATATACGGATCCAAGGCCACGCCCTGGCTCTGCGGCGGGCAGGGCGCGCCGATGAGCGCGCAGGCGGTCGGCGCGAAATCCAGGTGGCTCACAACTCCAGCCAGACGCCTGCCGGACGGAATGGTCCCCGGCATGGACCAGAGAAAGGGCGCGCGAATCACGCCCTCGTAGTGGAGAGGCCCTGCCCCGATGAAGCCGTGATCGCCCAACAAGTCTCCGTGGTCGGAAGTGAAGACAACCAAGGTGTCCTCAGCGAGACCGAATCGCGACAATTCGCCCAGCGCCCATCCGATCGCTTCATCAATCTGCGCCGCCATGGCGCAGGTGTGCGCGCGAATCTCGCGAAACTGCCTCTCGGTGATCCCGGCCGCCCGCACGCCGACGATCGATCCCTCCGGCGGCCCCTCGCCTTGCCATGCCTCGAAAATGTGGGGGGGCCACTGTTGCGCCTCCTCGGCGTCTTTGGGCGGGGGAATCGGCTCGGGGAAATCAACTGACTCGAATCGCCGCGCGAACTCCGCAAGGGGAGCGTACGGCGGATGAGGATCGGGAAAGGAGCAGACGATGAAGAAGGGATTGTCCCGGGATTTCTCCATGAAGGCGACGGTCTGCGCCGCGATCCATTTCGTGGGGTGCAAATCGGGATCGCATTCGAGGACATAGGAGTTCTCGAGACCCGAGGGGCTCGGGATGGCGTTTTCCGCGAGAAGCGTTCGACGGGAAGAGGGATAGGAGCTCTTGAGCCATCGGCCGTAATGCCCGTACGCCAGAGCGGCGTCGCCGTGGCCCATGACTAGACGCACTTGGTTGAAACCATGATAGGGGCCGTTCCAGTTGTCCATCAGGCCTGTTTCCCAGTAGGCCCGGGATTCCTTGGAACGCAAATTGGCGGGCGCCGCGTAGGGGCTCAGGTGCATCTTGCCCACGCAGGCCGTGCGGTAGCCCAGGGCCGCCAGGTGCGAAGCCAAAGTGGGAATCGTCTCGTCCAGACGGATCCCGTCCGTCCACACGCCGTGGCCGCACAGCGACATGCCGGTCAGCAGAGAGGCGCGCTCAGGGGCGCTTTGAGGCGACGCGACGTAAGCGCGCTCGAAGAGCGCCCCGTCCGCGGCTAGGCGATCGAGGTTCGGGGTCTGCGCCGCGGAATTCCCGTAGCACCCAAGCGCATCCGCCCGCTGCCGACTGGTCAGGAAGAGCAAGAGGTTCTTCCGTCGTCGTCGCGCGGGCGGGATGGTCGCCGCGCCTGCCGGCGCGCGGGCCTTCTCGACCGTCTCGGCGGGCTCTTCTTCCCGGCTCCCAGCCGCCGAATCCTCGCGGGGCGTTCCGGGCGGACCCTCCGGCGCTCCTTGCGGGGCGGCGAGATCCTCGAAGGTCGCCCGTCGCTCCGGCGGGATGGGGGAAGCGTCCGCGTTCCCTCCTGAGGAAGCCAGATCGCCGTCCCATCCCGGAAACTCCTCGATCTCCGGGAAAAGCGTTAGTTGGGCCGACGCTGCCGGCGGGGGGTTGAGGTCGAAGTCAAGGGCCACGTCGCGAACGGCGCTCGGGCCAAGACCCTTGATCTTGGCCAGGTCGTTGAGCGTATTGAGAGCAACCTTGTCGCGTCCCTCGATGATTCGCGCGAGCAGCTGTCCCGTCAGGCCGCACGCATCGTGGACGTCGGCGGCCGAGCCGGTGCGCAGCAAGTCCATGACGCTTGCCTCGGTCCATCTCTCGCCGCCGGTCTTCTCGCCGTGCTCCTCCGCCGCGTTGCGGGCGGTTTCCCGCAGCCATTCCTGGAAGCCCTCGGAGGGCCACTCGACTGCGTGAGCTCCGAGGGCGACCAGCGCCGTGTGGCCCAGTTCCGGGTTGTCGTCGCGGCGAATCCAGACGCGTTTGCCCTGCCGGAGGGCGCCGCGAGCGGCCTCCCAGGCGCCCCCTGAGGGATTGGCGTGCGCCACGACCACGTCGGGCGCCAAGGCCGTGATCATCCCGTTGCGGGCCATGGCGTGCGCCGTCTGCCAGCCTGACCGGGGCTCGAAGGCGCTCAGGACGAGCAAGCGCCCTTGATCCATCCAGCTCGTGAGCGCCGTGCGCTCTCGGCCGAACGTCAGAATCCCTTGAGCCAGCACGAGAACGGTGGCCCCCTCCGCGTCAAGCGCCGCTTCCGAGGCGCACCGGTCCACGCCTTCGGCGAAGCCGCTCACAATAACCAGACCCGCGCGTGCAAAGCCCTGAGCCGCCGCTCGGGTGAAATCCAGGGCCTCGCGGGACGGCTTTCGCGCCCCGATAATGGCCGCCACCGGCTCTTGGAGCAGCTCGAGATTGCCGGCGCAGAAAAGCGCCGGCGGGCGGGAACGTCCCAGCGTCCCCGTCATGCGCTGGGGGTAGCGCCTGTCGTTGCTGGCCAGGATGGATATGCCCGCCGCTTCCAGCGGCCTCAGGGCCTTGCGAACGGCCCCAAGCACGGCGCGCGCCTTGCCCACCGCCGCGCACTCCTGGGCGGTGAGACCGGCTCCTTCCCAGTCGCTCGGCTTGGCGTCGGCGAGTTCACGGATCGTGCGTCTGCCTTCAGCGAGCCATCGCTTGGCGAGGTCGTGGACCGCCCCATGACTGAGCCCGCACAGGAAGGTTAAGGCGTACCAGAAGCTCGTCTCGGCCTGCATCGGCGCTCCTCGGCAACATCGGGCCGTGCGAATACGAGAGGGAATATGAATCCGGAGCTGGCCGATTGCAACTCTTTTTGCCCCTTGGCCCTGGCGAAACCTTGACCCGCCGAGCCTTTTCTTCTTGCCTTCAGGCTTTCAACTCGCCTAATATGCTGGACAGACACGCTCCGGGGGTTCGGGGCAAAGTCGAGGTCAACCCACTCGATGGCGAGACGATCAGGAGGGAGTGACATGCGAACGATTTCGATCCTGCGATTCCTGGCGATCGCAGTCTCTTTCGTCTTTGCCGCCTCCACTCAAGCGTTCGATGCCGAGGAGGCGAAGCAGATCGAGAAGTCCTTGAAACCGGAAGCCTTGGAGCCTTTCCACGCGGGTCTGAAACACTGCGACCATGTCGAGCGCGATAGGGCCCTCGAGGCCTTTGCCCAGGCCCAGAGTCTGGATCCGGACAGTGTCGATCTTCGCTTTCTCGTCGCCGAATTCGCCACCGCGCGCTCCAAAGGCAAGTCCGGAGAGAAAGCCATTTCCCAGTTGAGGATCGCCGAGCGGGCGTACCAGGAGATTCTTGCCCTGAAGGGCCAAGGTCCCCGTCGCCATGAGCTGGAGAAGGCGCAAAACGGCGCGGACAAGGTCGAGAGACTCATCAAAACGCAAGCGGAGCGCGATACCCGTCGCAAGAAGATCGGCGCCGAGATCCTGAAGGAGCAGGCCCAGGAGATCGCCAAGGCGGCCGAGAAGCGCAAGGAGGAGCGCAAGAAGCGGGAAGAAGATCTCAAGAAGAAAAGGGAGAAGGAACTCGAGGGCGGCGGGCAGGTCGGCATGGGCCGTCAGGGCTCCTCGGGTCGCGGAGGCGCGATGAGCGGCGGGGGCATGATGAGCGGCGGGGGCGGGATGAGTCGCGGGGGTGGGAGCGGCGGTTACTAGCGGCCGCCCCGACGATCCGCGTATGCTTGCGGGTCGGCGCGGCGTCTTGGCTCGGCCCCGTTTCCCCCAAACCCACCGGAAGCGGAAACCGTTGTCCGCGCGTCTCTGATTGGCGGCGCAACTTCATTGAGTTGGCCGCCTTTTTTGCGCTTTGGGATGCTCTCAAGCCGAGGCCGCGTCGTCGGCCGCGTTGGCCGCCGTCTCGCCCATGGAAGCGCTCGCAGCATCCCTTTCCGGCGGGGGGGAAGATATCGCTGTCTTGACCCGCAGAGGATTGGGAAGGACTCTTTCCTGCCGCCATACTGCAATGGTCGCAAAGTTCATCCAAGTTCTGCGTGAGCAAGGGTGGGGGGAGGAAAGGGCGCCCCGCGCGGGCGGCGCCCTGCCGGGGAAGCTGGTTCTGAGGCTCGAGCGGGAGGAATCTGAAGCCGCGGCCCTCTTGTCTTTCTTCCGGCGAGGCAATGAGCGTTTGCTCCTGGCCGACTTCGGCGCGGCGCCTCTCCAGACCGATCCTCCCGAAGCGCCGCCGTCTCCTTTTGAACACTACCTGGATCTTGGCCTTCTCGAGCGCCTCGCCCTCTGGACCGTGGCGCAATCTCACGGCGCCGACTTCCTCCTCTGCGTCGCCGCCGAGGGGACCAGGCTTCTCGACGCCGCACTCGAGACCTGCCTTGGGGAGTGCCTGACACGAGGCGGAACAGAGGAGGTCAAGGCCTCTCTGCGAGCGCTGAACGCCTCGAGAAGCAACGGCCGGCCCCAGCCCGACCCCGAACGGTTGGCGGAAGATCTCGCGTGCTGGTTCGACATTCTGCTCGGCACGCTGGGGCCCGCTTTGGCGTGGTCGCGCGGCGAAGTCGAGCGCGTGGGTCAGCAGCTTCTCTTGGGGCTGAAAGTTTTCACCCTCACCCCCTCGAGAGACCTGTCGAGGAGTCTCGCCCGTCTGGGACTCGCGGTCTCGGCTGAGGGCGGGACCTTGAAAGGGCGCTGGGATCCAGGCGCCTCGACGGAACTGGCGGATCGGCTCCTCCTCGAAGCCCAATCCTATGCGCCGAGGGATGCCGGGGCCTTTTCTCACGTGGAACGTCGAGGCCTGTGCCGGCAGCTTCGGGAAGTCGAGGCCGCACGGACCGTCGTTCTCCGACAAGTCGTGCGGTTGGCCGCAGCCAAGTTGAGAGCGCCGCTCTTTGTCCGAGTCCTGATGCCCGCTGACCGGGAACCCGTCGCGTGGCGCCTCGGCTTGATGGAACCCCTGCGGGTGGGTGAAGAGATCGAATCCCGCGATCTCTACGTTTTTGAGCCGCTTAGACTCGATCTGAGCCAGTGCGGGATGGGCCGCATCTTCGAAGCCGTTGAGAAGATCGCCCTGGAGGCCGTCCATCGGGGTCTGGAACTTGAGCGCGCCGGGGGACGCCAACTGGACATGGTCGAAGAACCCATCGGAGGAAGCGAGGAGCCCGAGCCGTTGCTGGATCCTTTCAACTGGCTCTGTCGACACGCCTTGCGCGTAGCCGTGGCGCCGGCCTACCGGCGGGCCGTCGCCTACCTGGTGGCCTCCCACGTTCTCGATCTGCGCGTCCAGCCTCCTTTCGCCCGCTGTCGCCTTGCGCCGCTTCGTTGCCTTCCTGCTATCTTCGAGGAACTTCCCTGACGAGCATCTCTTGGTGGGGCGTTGCGCCACTCCACTTCGGACCATACGGCGGCAAAATCTCCCTGGGGCGCCGCCAGTCAGTCCGCACGGCGTGCAGCCCGTGCACTTCCCTCTCGGTCGCTTCATTGACTTGTTGACACCGGCTTTGCCGATGAATAGACTGTCGTTACTTTGGCGGCGGGACTGGGGGCTTCGATGTGAATCCCAGCTTTCTTGATTTCCCCGGTGAGATTGAACGCGTGGACGGGTATATCCATGCCGCTGTGCAGTCGGATGACGGCCGAACCGACTCCGGCGGCCGAACCGACTCCGGCGGCCGAACCGAGTTCGGCTTAGGCGAACTCGGTTCGCACGGCCTCCTCGATGAGGTCCTGGATTACGTTCACCGCGGCCGCGGCAAGAAACTGCGCGCCCGCACGATCCTCCTCGTTTCTCAAGCGATGGGCGTTCTGGACGACCGGGCCTTGCGGGCGGCGGCCTGTGTCGAGATGATCCACTGCGCCTCTCTCCTCCACGACGACGTCATCGACAAGGCCCCCCTGCGGCGGGGGCGCCCCTCGGTCAACGCCAGGTACGGCGACGATGTGGCGATTCTTGTTGCCGATCTCCTTTTCTCCCAGGCCTACGATCTCGCCCTTTCGACCGTGGAGCCCGACATTCTGCGGCTCGTTTGCCGCGCCAGCCGTCTGATGTGCGAAAGCGAGATGTATCAGATTGAGAAGCGCCAGGATATCCTGACCGAAGGCGAGTACTTGCGCATCATTGAAGCGAAAACCGCCTCCCTCTTCGCCGTTTGCGCCGAAGTGGGAGGCGTGCTCTCCAAGGTCTCGCCCGAGCATCGCAACCGGTTAGCTCGCTTCGGCTCTAACATCGGGATGGCCTACCAGATTACGGACGACGCCCTCGATTACTCGGCGGAGAACAGCCGTTGGGGCAAGCAGATCGGCAACGACCTCGAGCGGGGCAAACTAACGCTCCCCTTGGTCTATGCCCTGGAGCAGGCGTGCCCCGCGGACCGGCGCGTGCTGATCGATCAGCTGCGCAACGGGCGCGACATCAAGAAAGTGCTTCCCGTGATCGAGAAGTACCGAGGGCTGGAATACGCGCACGGCCGCGCCCGTCAGTTCGCCCGGGAAGCGCATGAATTGACCCCTCTGCTTGGGCTCTCTTCCTCCGTCGACCGATTTCACGATCTATGCCGCTTCGTGGTCGACCGCACGTTCTGAGTCCCAAGCAGGCGACTGCGGCTGGATTCGAGCCGCCACGCGAGCCAGGTTCGCCTCAGCCGAACTCCGTTCGGCCCATTGGCCGGAGCGAGCCGC
>DATKZW010000101.1:0-4403 GCA_035527775.1 Sumerlaeia bacterium
CACGTCACCGACGCCGGCGGCGATCATCCCTATAGGGACAAGTGGTGGGTGCCGGGCTTGCAGATCGGCTACGAGCACACCTTCGTGCACCAAGCGGCCGACTTCCTGGCGGCGTTGGAGAAGGGCGAGGCGTGTGCGCCGACGTTCCGCGACGCCCTCGAGACCCAGAAGGTCTGCGACGCCGTCTTGCGCAGCGCCGCCGACCGCGCGTGGGTGGAGGTTCCCGGCTGACCCCTTGGCCGTGAGCGCTTCGCCGTAAGGAATGCGTCCTCACGCCGGCGCGACTTCCACTTCGCCCCGGAGGTGCAGGCGGTCCGAACTGCTCCCAACCATCACTTCGAAAACGCCCATCTCGACAACCCACTCGAAGTCCCGGTTGAGCAACTGCAAGTCTTTGGGTCCCATCTTGAAGACGACAGACCGTGTTTCGCCGGCTTGCAAGTGGACGCGGGCAAAGCGTTTCAGTTCCAGTAGGGGAGAGACGACGCTCGATACTCTGTCGCGCATGTACAGCTGGGCGACCTCGTCTCCGGGCCGATCGCCGGTGTTGGTCACGTCGAACCGCACGCCGAAGGCGTCCTGGGGCGCGATGCGACCCGGCGTGACGACCAGATTGGCGTACTGAAAGGTCGTGTAGCTCAGGCCGTGCCCAAAGGCGAAGAGGGGTTGATGGTCGCCGTCGATGTAGCGCCTGCCGCCCCCGCGTCGGCGATTGGTGTGGATCGGCAGCTGCCCGACGGATTTCGGGAAGGTCATGGGAAGGCGGCCCGCGGGGTTGATCTCGCCGAAAAGCGCCTCGGCGATCGCCTGGCCCCCTTTCTCGCCCCCGTACCAGCACTCCAGGATCGCGGGGATGTGTTCGGCCTCCCAAGCGATTGTCATGGGGCGGCCATTCTGCAAAACCAGTATGACGGGGACGCCGGCGCCATGCACCGCCTGGAGCAGTTCGAGCTGACGCCCGGGCAGATTGAGCTCGCAGCGATCGAGGTTCTCGCCGCACGTCTCCGTCGAATCCCCCAATGCCACAACCGCCACGTCCGCTTCGCGGGCGGCGCGCACGGCCTCCTCGATCTCTTCGCCGCCCCGGTTCCACCCCAGCAGAATCTGGGCGCCGTTCGTGTCGCGCCGGTACTCCACGCGCAGGTCGTACTCGCGTTCCGCCTCAAACCGGAAGGGTCTGCTCTGCCTGGCCGTCTTGTCCTTTCCCCAGCCGTCGACCAGCAGGTCGCCGTCCACCCAGAGGCGCATGCTGTCCTGACTGGCGACGCCCAGATAGCCGTCGAAGGAATGGGACGGCTTTAGCTTGCCGGTCCATCGGACGGAGAATTCCTGGGCGCTGATCTCCCCGCACGGCTTGGCCAGGATCCAGTTGAACGAGATCCCCGCGTCGATTCGCGCAAGGACCGGCTCGCCTGCCGGGTCGGGGCCGTTGAAGTATTCGCCCCGGAGCCCCTGCGCGTCGCCGTTGGGCGTGCGCAGGCATTCGGCGGGGATGGGATCCAGCTCCTCGGGCAAGATGCCGGCGCCTTTCACATAGGCGACGCGCGTTCCGGGCGACGCGAGGCGGCGAATGCCGTCCAGAACGGTGAGCGGCTCGAACCCCTCGATGACGGGCGTGTAGTCTCCCAAACGCGCCGCGTTGGCGCTCGGGCCGATGACGGCGATTGACGCGATGTTCCTGGGAAGAGGCAGCAGATCGCCTTCGTTTTTCAGCAGACAGATGCTCTGCCGGGCCGCTTCCAGGGCGAGGTCTTGATGGGCCTGACAGCGAACCGTCTTCTTCGCGAGTTCCGGGTCTGTGTAGGGGTCGTCGAAAAGCCCGAGCAGGAACTTCACGCGCAAGACGCATCGCACGGCCCGATCCACCGCCTTCCGCTCGATCGAGCCCGCTTCGAGCATCCGCGCGAGCGCACTCTGGAACTCCTCGTGGTCGTAGTCATAGTACTGCATGTCCAGTCCCGCTTCGACGGCCAGGCGAATGGCTTCCTCGGCGCTTGCCGCGGTGCAGTGGTCGGTCTGCAACATGCGGACGGCGCCCAGGTCGGATCGCACGAAACCGCGCAGGTTCCACTTGCCGCGCAAGACGTCGGTCAGCAGTCGGCGGTTCGAGGCGCACGGCTCGCCGTCGATGCTGTTGTACGAGCACATCACGTTCAGCGCCCCCGCTTCGGCGACGGCCGCCTCGAAGACCGGAAGGTAGTACGCTTCGAGCTCGCGCCGCGACAGGTGGCAGGGACCGCAGTTCAGGCCGCTCGCCGAGGCCCCGTAGCCGAAGAAGTGCTTGGGTTCGGCCACGATGCGGTCGCGGGCCTTGAGGTCCGTCCCCTGCATGCCCCGCACCATCGCCGCCGCCATCCGCGCCGCCAGGTGCGTGTCCTCGCCGTAGGTTTCCTCGACGCGCCCCCAACGAGGGTCCCGCGCCAGATCGATGACGGGGCAGAAGGCCTCATGAATCCCGAAGGAGCGGGTCTCCGCCGCAATGGCCGCGCCCACCCGCTCCGCAAGTTCGGGATCCCAGGTTGCGGCCAGAGAAATAGCTTGAGGGAAGACGGTGCAACCGGGCCGAGCCAAGCCGTGCAACGCCTCCTCGCTGAAGAGAATGGGAATGCCGAGGCGCGTCTCTTCGCGCGCCCAGCGTTGCAGACGATTGGTCGCCTCCGCGCTCGTGGGGTACAAGTCGTGGATGCACCCCGCCCCCTCCGAGCCCAGGACCTCGCGCACCTTGTCCACCTGGACCGTCGCGTCGTCCGCCATGCAGGTGTGCTGGCGGGGGTGGATCTTGTCCACGGCGAAGGATGTCCCGAAGTACTGGTCCATCTGCCGGACTTTCTCCTGGTCGGTCATCCGGCCGAGAAGGTCCTCGACCCGGTCCTCGACGGAGGCCGCCGGACTCCCAGAGGCTCCAACAGAAAGGGAGAATGCAGAGGTGGCATGGGCATCTTGCCGATGAAGGGAGAATGCGGAGGTGGCATGGGCATCTTGCCCATGAAACACGGGCGGGACGCCCGTGCCGCCTTCCTTCTGTTGGAGGCTCTTATAGACGGAGGTGGCATGGGCATCTTGCCCATGAAACACGGGCGGGACGCCCGTGCCACCTTCCTTCTGTTGGAGGCTCTTATAGAGGGGAGTCGCGCTTGGCGTTGGGGACTCGGGCGCTGTCTCTTTGTCGGTCATCGTGGGCGTTTCCTGGATCGAGGGGTCTTACCTCCGCCGTCGAGGCGGGTCGCGCCTATGGCGTCCGTCCGCGACTCAGTGCTGCAATTCATAAACTCGATGACGTATTCTCTGGACAGTAGGATGAACAAGATTCAGGAGTATCCTGCCGATCCTGTCCATCCTGTCGAAGATGGCTTTATACGTAACCGTGTTTCTGAATAGAACCACTCAGCATCCTTGGCGGGGTAGGGGAGAGGGCCTGCCGGAAAGCGCCTCGCCCTGACGCTCTGAGCGAGAAGCCTTCGCGTAACGACGCCTTGGCCCGCTTTGCCCCGCCGCCTGGCCGGATTGGTCCGAACGCGGAACTTAACGGAAGAACGCGTTCAACCTCCCTGTGAACTCCGCCGAATCGGCGAAGAGGTCGATCACGCCGTCGGTTGTCTGGCGCCCCGAGTCGAGCTCGCCGGTCCAGTACGTCACTTCCGCATCGTTCGGGAAACGGCCGAGGAAGGCGCGATAGAAGCGTGTGACGTAAACGGTGGCTGTCGGGTTCTTGCCAAGGAACTCCGCCGAGACAATCACTTCGCGCGCCATCTGCTTGGCCTGCGCGCGCAGCGCCTCGACGCCGCCGCTTGCGAACGCCGCATTGAAGAGACCGGCGGCGTACTCGAGGCCGTCCTTGTCCACCAGGCGATCCAGAAGCCCGATGTACATGAACGTGACGAAGTTCCGCGCCGGACTGCCCTCCAGACCCGGATACATCGCCTGAATCCGATTCGCGAACTCTTCGGACTCCGAGAAAACCGTCATCACTTGAGATCGGCTCCACACGCCGCCGAGCCAGTTGTCGAGCTCGGTCTGCGTCGGCGCCCGGTGCAGGAAAACCTGGTAGCAGTCCGTTAGGAACTCCTCGTCGTTGCGCTGGCGGTTCGCGTACTCTTCGCTCAGGAAGAACAACCGCGCCATCTCGCGCGGGATGAACCGCACGTCGATGTTGAAGTTCACCGCGTACTCGAAGTAGCCGTGATGCCACGAGTCCACGGCCCCCGCTTCGGGTGCACGGCCGAGCACGAGATTGTAGAACGACGCGATGAGGTCGCGAATCGCCGCTGGGGCGAGCCCGCTGTCCCAAAGAAGCGCCCATTGGTCCCCTCCTCCCGTCAGGACCTTTGTCCCGTCCGGCGAGAAGGCGACGGATCTGACATACCCGGCGTGGCCGGAGAAGGTGCGGAGTTCCGACCCCGTGG
>DATKZW010000102.1:0-3163 GCA_035527775.1 Sumerlaeia bacterium
GCTGTCTTGAGGAGGAGGAGAGCGGATCGACTCCCCTTGCCGGGATGTTGAACATTCCTTTCCGCATGGAAGCGCGCTCTTCCTTTATCGCATCCGGCTCGGCCGGACTAGCAAGGACCCCAACATGAGTGACGCCACTTCCCCAAACGAACACGCCTTCGACAACGGGACCGTTGCCCCGCCGCAACTGATCGAGATCGGGCGCGCCATTCTCGAAGCCATCGGGGAGGATCCCGCCCGTCAGGGGCTTCAGCGCACGCCCGAGCGTTTCGCTCGCGCCTGGAACAGCCTGACGAACGGGCGCCGCTTCGATATCGACGAGTTGGTCAACGACGCCATATTCACCGAGGCCTACGACGAGATCGTGGCGGTCAAGAACATCAACTTTTTCAGCGTTTGCGAGCATCATCTGTTGCCCTTTTTCGGCACGTGCAGCGTGGCCTATATCCCCCAAGGGCGCGTCATCGGCCTGAGCAAGATTCCCCGCATTGTCGACGCGTTTGCGCGCCGTCTCCAGATCCAGGAGCGGCTGACGCGCCAGATCGCCGAGTGCATCGGCGAGCACCTGCGGCCCCTGGGGGTCGCCGTCGTTATGGAGGCCTTTCACCTCTGCATGGCCATGCGCGGGGTCGAGAAACCCACCGCCAAAACCATGACCAGCGAGTTGACCGGCATCTTCAAGCAGAGCGCCAAGAGCCGGTCGGAAGTCATGACGTTGTTTGGGATGAAACTGGGGGAGTGAGACTGAAGGGGCGCCGCCGGGGGGCGCGGGAGGTCTGCCCGCCGATCTCATCCGCTGTCCGGCGACTCGCGCGTCAAGCGTCTCTTCGCCTCCGTGATCGCGCCGGCCAAGCTTTGGATCTTCGACGGCGCGCAACTGCGGCGCATGATCTCCTCGTAGGCGTCTCGGGGCAAGTTGTCTTCAAGGAAGCGCCGCGCGTCGAAACGTTCCCACCAGCAGTCGAGAACGAGAGGGCAGGGCAAGTGTCCGGCGCCGGAATCGACGCCGGCGCCGTCGCTCGCGCGAGAGTTGGCGGCCATGCCTCCTTCAACTCGGCAGTAAGCGAAAGGGACATCGTGCCCCAATCGGCGACAACGGATGCGCTCCTTGTCGCGCTCCTCGATCACGGCTCACTCCTTGGCCCCGATCGCTCGCCGCCGCCCATCATGGACTCCAGACAATCGAGAATCCGCTGCGCAACGACCGGCCAAGTGTGTTCGCGGCGAACCTGTTCCAAGCCGGCTTGACCGTAGGCCTTGCACTTCTGCGGGTCGTTGAGGAGCTCCACCAGACAATCCGCCAGCTCTCTCCGGTCGGATGCAAGCAGTCCCGTCTCGCCATGACGGATCAGGTAGGACACGGGGGCGCAGTTGCGGTTGCCGACGACCGGCTTCTCGCGCATCCATGCCTCGACGAAAACCATGCCGAAACTCTCGGACTCGCTCATCAGGCAGAACACGTCGCAGGCGTCGTAGGCGTCCAGAAGAACCTCTTGCGGCAGCGCGCCGAGGTATAGGCAATTGGGCGAGGTGATCGCCAGGCGATCTTCGTCCGGCCCAATCATTACGAGCCGACACTTCCGGCGGTACTGGATGTCGTCCACCGCGCGAACGATGACGTGGTAGCGTTTGCTGGCGCTCTTGCGCCCCACGGAAAGCACGATCTTCTCATCCGACTTGATCCCGTATTTCTTGCGGAAGCGGGCGCCGTCGATCCCGGGCCGGCGGAAGAGCCCTTCGTCCACGCCCGCCCCGGCCACGACGGATTTGGCCCCCAAAGCGGGAAAGAAGATTTCCCGCGAGAACCATGAGTTGGCCAGGCAGACGTCCGCCTCTTTCAATGCGCCAACGTAGTGCCGCCAGTAGTAGAAATCGTCGTCGACGTGGAAAAGGGGGAGCAACGCCAGACGAAACGGGCGGCGACGGCGAATCCGCGTCAACGTGGGTATCGTCTCGAAAGGGAGGATTCCCCCGATCACCCAATCGTAGTCCGTCGCGTGGGCCTTGACGAATCTTGCCATCCCGGGACAGCGCGGTCCCCGAAGCTGGTCGAAGAGCCAGCCATAGTGTCGCGGCCGCCGCGCCGCGCGCGCCAGATAGGCCTCGATGAATTCCCTATGGTCCTGCGCGCGAAGCGTGCGGTGGTCGGAGTTGAAAGGAGTCAGCTCGATGCGGCCGTGGTTGGACAGCGAGATTTGCGTCACCATCACGCCCAGCGTTCGCGTGTCCCGCAGGGGTCGCCACGTCGGCCCGACCGTCAGGGCCGCCAGCCCCGGCGGATGATCGTCGAGCTTGACCGGAACGTGAAAGTCGCCTTTGCCCCGAAACACGACGCGCGAGCGCCCCGCATGCTCGAGCTGAATCGTCACGCGCTTGAGGGCGGCGCCTTGCAGGTGAAGCGACGCGTTCGCCGTAGCGGGCAACTGAAGCACGGCGCGTCCCGTTGTCCACCGCCCCCACCTGCCGCCGACCGGTTCGGGCAGGTGCCAACCGGTCAGGAGAAGGGGGGTCTCCGTTCCGGGCGGCGCGGGGAGAGGCATGGCCGGTTCCATGGCCGACTCCTCCCGCTCCCAGCGGTGTTGCAGATGCTTCTGGCAGATTGCGCCGACGGCCTTCGGCAGATGTCTGACCGGGAAGCGGAAAACGCGAATCGGATGGGCCGCGCCCTCGACGGCGATTTCCTCGCGCGCGGCGCCGTGGGGATTGGACCACGTCAGTCCGAAACGCATGAAGGGCGCGAGATCCTTCTCGCGCGCCGTCGCCACGTCAACCTGGCATCCCATGCGCGCCATCTGCTCGGCCAGGTTCCAGAGGTGCAGTTCGGCCCCGCCCACAACGTCCTTGCCAAACCGATGGGTGAAAAAGAGAATGCGCATACCGCCCCATTGTTCGCTCGCCACGGGGCGGGAGCAAGGGAAAAGTGCGGGATTCCGAGAGGCCGAGAGGCGGCCGCCGCCCGACGCCGCGAGGTAGAGCGCCGCCTCGAATAGAATAACGGGTCCCCATTTTACTCCACCTCCGCCTTTGGCCGCGCCACCGGCTTTCGCTTTCCGGTCAGGCAGTCTGGAATTGGAACCCGCTCAAATCCAGATTGGGGGCGCGCTTGGAAAGGTTCAGCATTTCGATGCCCACCACCTGGTTGCGCTCGTTGAAATCCAGCACC
>DATKZW010000103.1:0-7096 GCA_035527775.1 Sumerlaeia bacterium
TTGGCCGAGAAGTCCGCCAGTTCGGCCGTTCGCTCCTCGTCCGAGGCGCCCCCGTGCGGGTGGGAGTACCACGTGCAGTAGCCGCTCGGCGCGGGGCGGATCCGGCTCCGGCCCGCGGGGCGGGTGAGGCCCGCCTTGGCGATGGCGTCGGCGTAAGCCTCCAGCCCGAGGAAAACGTCCTCGAAGCACCCAACCGCAAAGATCTCGCCTTCCGCCGTCTCGCCCGGCTCGAGCCGCAGGTTCCCATAGTCCGAGCGCGCTTCAAGGCGAATGGTCTGCCGCAGGGCCGATGAGGACAGAACCACGCCGCTCGCCCGCTCGTGCGTGAGCCACCCCCCCACGGCGCCAAACCGGTATCCCGGGCGTCCGGCGGCGAGGAAGGTGTAGCTGGTTCTTTTCCTGGTCGCTGGCGTCAGCCCGTCGCAGCCAAGAAGAGTCAGGTCTTCCGTCCAGTTGCCCAGATCCACGGAGACGTTCGCCGTCGGGACCTTGTCGATCGCGATCGTCTCGTGGGTTCCATTGTGGATCAAGGCCTGCGTGCAGACAAAAGGAAGCTGCGGATAGAGAATGACGCGGTCGGCGTTTCCGTCAGCGTACTCGTACTCGACCGCCTTGCCCCGCCCAAGGGGGCCACCCACCGAGACAATGCGAGCCTGGCCCTTGTTGCCGCGCAGCTTGCCGTGGCGCAGCAAGATGATGCCGCCAAACATTGCGATGAACTTGCCCCTGCGCGTGTCGAACCGGACCTCGACAAGACCGTTGTCAAGGACCAGCGCATCGTCAGATTCACGCGCCCCGACGGAGTTTTTCCTGCCTTTGGCCGATTCGGCCTTAGTTCCCTGCGCGCGCATTCCGGGATCTCCTTAGCGGCGGGCCTTGGCGTCGCGTTCCATGTCGCGGCGCATTTCGCGCTCGCGGATGTCGCGGCGCTTGTCGAAATCCTTCTTGCCGCGCGCGAGGCCAATCTCGACTTTGACGTACTGGCCGCGGAAATACACGCGCAGCGGAACGAGGGTGTAGCCCTTTTGGGTCACCGCGCCGATGAGTCTCTTGATCTCGCGCTTGTTGAGGAGCAGTTTGCGCGTGCGCTTGGATTCAGCGTTGTGGCGGTTGCCCTGCTCGTAAGGCTGGATGTGAAAATTGAAGAGCCAGATCTCGCCGGCCTCAGGGCTGGCGTAGCTGTCGCTCATGCTCCCGCCGCCTTGGCGCAGCGATTTGACCTCGGTTCCGCACAACGCGATACCCGCCTCCCACGTCTGCTCGATGTGGTAGAGGTGACGCGCCTTGCGGTTCGTGGCCACTATGCGCACCTCGGGGGAATCCGGTCTCTTGCCGCGTTGGTTCATGGTCCGAAACTGCCCGTCCCTTGTCCTCCGGGAGGAGATCTGAGCCGGCGGCGGGCTCCGCAACGGGATCCCACCTTTGTCGGGACCAGTCAGTGTAGCGGTTGCGCTCGGGGAAAGCACCAAGAATCTCCCCCCTGCGCTCGGCATCTGGAGGAGGCCAAACGGCGTTCCGGGCGAAGCAGGTCTGACCCACGGTTCGCGCCCGGGAAACTCTGTGTCAGGAAGGAGGCGCTCTCGGCGTGGCATGAAGACGATGGAACGCTCTTCTACCGCCGCAAGACGCGGGCGATGGCTTCGCAGAGTCTGTCCATGTTCGCGCGCGTCATTCCCGCCACGTTGATGCGGCCCGATCCGACGATGTAGATCGAATCGCGGGAGCGCAGGGTCTCGACCTGTTCCTTGGTGAGCCCCGAGAAGGAGAACATGCCGTTTTGTCGCGTGATGAAGGAGAAATCGCGGGCGACGCCTTTCGCCTGGAGCGTCTCGACGAACAGGCGACGCATCTTCTGAATGCGCCCGCGGACGGCCGCCAGCTCTTCTTCCCATTCTTTGCGAAGATCGGGATCGCCAAGGATCGCGACAACAATGGCCGCGCCGTGGGCGGGCGGGTTGGAGTAGTTCGTCCGGATGGCGATCTTGACGTGGCTGAGGGCTTTCTCAGCCGCTTCGGGCGACGAAGTGATCGCGGTCAAGGCGCCCACGCGCTCGCAATAGAGTCCGAAGTTCTTCGAGTACGAGCTGGCAATAAGCATTTCCCGGCCCGCGGCCGCAAAGGTCCGCACCCCCGCGGCGTCCTCTTCGAGCCCCTGGCCGAAACCTTGGTAGGCCAGATCGAAGAAGGGCAGCAGGCTGCGTTCGGCCGCGGCCTCGGAGATCCGCTCCCACTGCTCCGGCGTGGGGTCCATGCCGGTGGGGTTGTGACACGAACCGTGAAGCAGCAGGATGTCGCCTTGGGGAATCTCGCCCAGAGCGGCGAGCATGCGGTCGAACTCGAGGCGTTTGGCCTCGCCGTCGCAGTACGGGTATGAGGAAATCTCGAACCCCGCGGCGGCGAAGACGCCGAGGTGATTCGACCAGGTTGGATCGCTGACCCAAAGGCGCGCGGAGGGACGGATCTTTTTCAGGAAATCCGCCCCGACGCGGAGAGCGCCCGTGCCGCCCGGGGCGTGCGCGGTGATCGCCCTCCTTGAGGTTACGGCCTCGTGGTCCGGGCCGAGGACCATCTCTTGCACGGCGCGGGAATAGACGGGGCTTCCGTCAATAGGGAGATACTTCTTGGTCTTTTCGCCCTCGAGAATCCTCTTTTCCGCCTTCTTGACGGCCGAGAAGATGGGCGTCGTTCCGGCCTCGTCGACGTAGTTGCCCACGCCGAGGTCGATCTTGTTGGGATTCGGATCCTTCCGCACCGCCTCGCTCAAGCCGAGGATCGGATCCGGGGGCGCCATTTCCAAGTCGTCGAACATGAGGGGAACCCTTTCGAAGGATTCTGCTCGGGGAGACTGCAGAGAGCTAGGCCGACCTGGGCAGGGGACTCCGGGTATGGCCTCTACTTGCGCGGGAATCCGCTCCCGCTCCCGGGGGCCTCACTCGCCTTCGCCACTCCCCACAAGGGCTTCGTTCATTTTGATCTCCATAACGTAGTTGCGCTGATCCCAGAGCCATTCGTCCAGCAGCGTCTTTTGCCTGGCGCCTAGCACGGACCGTTCGATCTTTGGCAACTCTTCCTCAAATGCCTCCTGGGCCGCGTCTTTGAGTTCGGCGATGTGCCAGGCAACGTAGGCGGACACGTCGTTCTTGGATTGCCCCGCCGGGCTGATTCCGATCTCGCCCACCTTTGCAAAAAGCGTGTCTTGCCCGAAATCCATCAAGGGGGCAGACAACAGGTCGGCCGGCATGTCCACGCGGGTGAAGTAGTCCGTGGTCCGCACCTCGATCCCCGCCGCTTCGGCGTTTGCTTTCATCGCTTCGACGGTGGCGGCCTTCGCCAGGAAGTCGTCCGC
Source organism: Sumerlaeia bacterium (assembly GCA_035527775.1). Classification (GTDB taxonomy): domain Bacteria; phylum Sumerlaeota; class Sumerlaeia; order UBA8349; family UBA8349; genus DATKZW01. The sequence continues at coordinate 3,347 of DATKZW010000103.1, forward strand.
CGCCGCCTTCATCATGTCGTGCCCCTTCTGTTTGCGAAAAGCCTTTTCCACCTTCTCTCGGATCTCATCAAGCGGCGGGATGTGAGATTCCTTCTGTTTGATGAGCTTCAGAACGTAGAGCGTGTCAATAGAGGAAAGCACGAGGGAGGTCTCGCCCACGCGCATCTCGCTGATGTACGCCGTGTCCTCGGGGTTGACATAGCCCAGATCGAGAGAAATGAAGGAGGAGTTCGCCAGGACCCACGACGAGACTCCGTCGACCATGCTCAATTCCTGCGCCATGGTCTTGAGATCCGCATAGCCTCGCACCTTCCCGTCGAGTTCCTCGCGCTCCTCGGCGAAGCGAGCGTCCAAAGCTTGTTGCTCGCAGGCGATTCGCACCTCGTCAAGGACCTCTTCGAGCGGCGGGATCCGGTCCTCTTTGATGCTTTCGCACTTGATGACCGAATACCCCTTGAACTTCAGGCTGTCCACAAAGACGGGCTCGGAAATCTGGCCCGGGTTGAGCGCCAATGCGGCCTCGACGAAGGGCAGGGTGTAGGCCCAGGCGTTCTCCACGGACACCCATTCGGGCAGAAGGCCTCCGAGTTTCTCCCCTTCCTCCGTCGCATTGGCCGGGTCGCCGCTCTCCCTGTCGGCGAGGGTCGCGAAGTCTTCCCCGCCGTCAAGAGCGGCCTTGATCGCTCGGGCCTTCCGGAGGGTTTCGCTGGTCAGCGCCTCGATCTGGTCGCTGCTCATGGCGGCGTCCGTCTCGAGAGGAACAAGGATATGACGCACCTGAGCCTCGCGGCCTTTGCGGTATTTCTCCTTGTTCTCCTCGTAGGTCTTTTCGATCTCCTCGTCCGTGACTTCGATGTCGCGGCGCAGGGAGTCCTTGCGAAGGTAAGCGTATTGGTATTGGCGCTGTTCGCCGACGCGGAATTGCTCCTGCTCCACTGCGAAGTAGTCGTCGAGCGCTTCATCGGCAATCTCCACTTTTCCTTCGAAATCGGAACGCTGAAAGAGGACATAGTCCATTTTGAGTTCCTGATTCTGCATCTGGAACCGCCTCCAGAGATCGAAGAGGGACGCCTTGGCCTGGACGGCGAAGGCCTGAGCGGCGAGATTTGCCTGCCGCTCCAATCGCGTCTGCAGGGCGAACGACTCGGGCGTCAGTCCTTGGTTTCTGAGGACCGTCTCCCGCGCCGTTCGCGGAATTCCCCGCAATCTGCTCGCCATGATTTGCTTCAGGTCGCGATCGGGGACCTGAATCGATCGCCGCGCCGCGTAGTCCCGGAGCGTGAGATTGTTGATGCCCTGAATCACGGAGTCCTGCGCGGGAAACAGATTCTCCTTCCCGAACTCGCGCAGCAGACCCTGCAGCATGTCAGGGCCCAGCAGTTGCATGCTGTAGGACATCAAAGTACTCTGTCCCATCGACACGTCACCGGCGCTCAGATCCACCCAACGCCGCCACTTCTTGACGCCGAACCGGTAGGCCCCGGCGGGGGAAAAGCGGGCAAACTGGATGTCGCTTCCTGCAGGCCCGCGCTGGGAACTCAGCGAGCCCCAGCCATAGAAGAAAATGAAGGAGGGGATCACGAGAACCAGCGTCGCGAGCATCACCTTCCTTGTTCTTGTGCGCAACGTTTTCAGCATGTCAACCGGTCCTTGGCGGAGTCTTATTGGGATTGGGCGCGACCGCGACGACGCAGTCCCGAAGCAATGGGCGTTGCGGCGATCGGCGTCAGGGACGCGCCACACCCCGGATCCTGGAATGGCTTCGCCTGCTTGTCAATGTCTTTCCCCTTCGGCCTCAGCGCTCCCTGCGGTCAGCGATTGACGCGAACCCGCCGGAAGCGGCGCTTGCCTACTTGCAAAATGTACTCTCCCGGCTCCAGGCGGGCGTCCTCTCGGGGGATCTTCTCACCGTCGCGGCGCGCGCTCCCCTCGGCGATCGCCTGCCGCGCCTTGCGATTGGAAGGGCACAGGCCCGCCTGAACCAGCGCCGGGACGATCCAGAGCGCATCCTCCCCCTCGGGGATTCTCAGATCCATTTCGGGCATCTTCTCCGGCTCCAGGCGATCGCGGAACACTCTGTCGAAATGGGAGCGAGCCCGTTTTGCGGCCTGCGGGCCGTGAAAGACGCGCACCAGCTCGTCGGCGATGCGGGCCTTCAGATCGCGAGGATGGAGGTCGCCGCGCTCCATCTGCCCCTTCAGATCCTCGACCGCCCGTTCGTCGTATCCCAGCGCCAAATGCAAGTAGTCGGCCATCAGTTCGTCGCTGATGCTCATGGTCTTGCCGAAAATCTCGTTGGGCGGCTCGGTGATGCCGATGTAATTGCCGAGGCTTTTGCTCATTTTCTTGGCGCCGTCGGTGCCCAGCAGGAGCGGCAGGGTGAGGATCACCTGGGGCTCCTGGCCCATTTGGCGCTGGATCTCGCGCCCGACCAGGAGGTTGAACTTCTGGTCCGTCCCGCCGATCTCGACATCGGCGCGCACGGCCACGGAGTCGTAGGCCTGAGCCAAGGGATAGAGAAACTCGTGAACGTAGATGGGGCGTTCGTCCGCGAAGCGTTTGTGGAAATCGTCGCGTTCGAGCATGCGGGCGACGGTGTGCTTGGCGGCCAGTTCGATGACGTCGGCCAGACGGAGCTTGCCCAGCCATTCGGAGTTGTGCGCGACCTCGGTCTTGTCGCGGTCCAGGGTCACAAAAACTTGATCGAAGTAGGTCCTGGCGTTCTCGGCGACCTGCTCGGGCGTCAGGCGCGGGCGCGTCTCATTCCTCCCCGAGGGATCCCCGATCATGGCGGTGAAATCGCCGATGATGAAAACGACGCAGTGGCCGAGATCCTGAAACTGGCGGAGCTTGCGGATCTGCACCATGTGGCCCAGGTGCAAATCGGGCGCCGAGGGGTCCGCGCCGAGCTTGACCCGCAAAGGCCGATTCTCATCCAGCGACCTCTGGATCTTCGCCAGCATCTCCTCCTCGGGCAGAATCTCGACCGTGCCCGAGCGGATGATGTCCATCTGACGCAGGGCTTCTTGGCTGGGGGGCCTCATCTCATCGCACATGGACGTCTTGGTTCCCCTTCAAGCCGCCTTTTCCCGATCGGGGGAACTCCATCCTTGGCGCATTCCTCCGGGACGCAGGCGTTTCAGAGCCCGGCAGGATACCGCAGCCTCGCTCGCCTTTTCCAGGGAAATATGTTTCCTCGGCAGGGATTTCTCGAGGTCCCCGACCTCCCGCCCCTCCCGCGAAGGATCGCCGACCTCACATCCGGGCGCCCATGCGCGGAGCGGGCGGTCCCCTCCCGAAGGGATCTTCTTGGGCGGCTCGCGGTGCGGAATGTGTTGACTATCCCCCGCCGGCCGTGCCATTCTGTGCGATAGGGGGGGGAAGTCGGACCCTCGCGAGCGGAGCGCAGAGGGACGCGCGCGCGATGCGTTGCCGGGGACGCCGTTGCTCGGAGTCGCGGTCCCGGCTGAGAGGGTGATGATTTTGTTTGACACGCCCGTCCCTATTCGATAGGGAAGTAATGGGGCATTTGCAGGGGATTCTTACCGGTCTTAGGCCGGGGAAGAGGGAGGCGCCGTGACATGGGAATATTCGGTCTTTGCTCTGAGAAGGATTTTGCCGGTCTGCGAGCCGTCGGGCGTCTTTTCTCGGCTCTGGCCCTAATCGCCGTCTTGGGGTCTGTGGCCTGGGCTCAGGCGCCCGGGTTGCTCGGCGAGCAGATGGCGGTCACTGAAGGGATGAACGAACTCA
>DATKZW010000104.1:0-8976 GCA_035527775.1 Sumerlaeia bacterium
CTTACGCCGAAGCGAGGAAGCTGAAAGCAGCGGCGGCGCGGTCGAAAGGCAAGGTCTTTGTCCGGCACAATCGCCGCTTCGAGCCCGCTTTCCAACACATCCGTGAAATCATCGCGTCGGGCCTTCTTGGGAAGGTCTACGAGATCAAGCTCCGCCGCAACGGCTACGGACGCCGCGACGACTGGCAGACCCTCATCCGTTGCGGCGGCGGCCAACTCCTGAACTGGGGCCCCCACATCGTCGACCACGCGCTCCAGTTTCTCGAGTCGCCCGTCGCGGGTCTTTGGAGCGACCTGAAAAAGATCGCCGCCGTCGGAGACGCCGAAGACCATCTTAGGATCATCCTGACGGGCGAGAACGGTCGCGTGGTCGATCTCGAAATCAGCGGCGGCTCCGCCATTGGGGAACCCACCTACCTCGTCACCGGCACGAAGGGCGCTCTCACGTCCGACGAACGCGAGATCCGTCTGCGCTATCTCGACCCGAAGAAGAAACTCCCCCGCCGTCGCGTGAAGGCGGCCAGCCCGCCCCTCGGCGCGTACTTCGGCTCGCCCGACGTCCTCGAATGGATCGACGAAACGATCCCCGTCAAAACGCCGCCCGGTTGCGCGCCCGACTGCGACGCCATTTGGGACCTACTCTACGACGCCATCCGCCACGGCAAGCGATTCCCCATCACTCTCGACGAGGCGCTCGAGGTGATGCGGGTGATCTCGCAGGCAAAAAAGGGAACGCCCTTTGCGTCGCGGCCCTGACGCGGCTGCCGCTGGGGGATGACGTGACGGCCCTGCCCTTTGCTTGCCTCTGACTGGGCGGGGGATCGCGGGGAAAGGCCCGCGACACGGACGATCATGCCTCAAGAACCGCCGACCAGAAAGCCGATGCTCGAACTGACAGACGTCAAGGTCCGCTATGGCGCCGTGCAGGCGCTCAAGGGGATCTCGTTTCGCGTCGAGGCGGGCGAGATCGCCTGCATCCTCGGCGCGAACGGCGCGGGGAAGTCCACGATCCTGCGCGCCATCTCGGGCCTCGCGCCCTTGGCCGCCGGCCAAATCCTCTTCGAGGGAAACGACCTCGCCCGCGTCCCGCCCCACCGGATCGTCGCCATGGGGATCACGCACTGTCCCGAGGGACGCCGCGTCTTTCCCGACTGCACTGTGGCCGAGAACCTGGAAATGGGCGGCTACACCCTTCCTTCCCGAGGGCGGCTTCGCGAGAACCTGGAACGCGCCTTCGAGTATTTCCCGCGTCTCAAGGAGCGGCGCGACCAGTTGGGGGCGACCCTCAGCGGCGGCGAGCAGCAGATGCTCGGCGTGGCGCGCGCGCTGATGTCCAACCCCCGCCTTCTTCTTCTCGACGAGCCGTCGCTGGGGCTCGCGCCCCGGATCGTGGCTCAGATTTTCGAGATCATCCGCCGCATCAACGCCGACGGCGTCACCATCCTCCTCGTCGAGCAGAACGCCTACGAGGCGCTCCAGCGCTCCCACCGCGCCTACGTCATCGAAACCGGCTCGATCCTCCTCTCCGGCGAGGCCGACGCGCTTCTCAAGGACCCCCGCGTCGTCGAGGCGTACCTCGGGGTCTGACGGGGGGATCCCAAGGCCCGACGGTCGCTATTGCGACACGGCGGCAAACCACGCCGCGAGCGCTTCGTTCCGGGCGGGTTCGGAGCTCCGGCTTGAGGCGGTCTTGAGTTCCGGCTGAAGCCGGGACAACGAACGCGTTGCGCGCGACGGCGCACCTGGCGAAACGCTCGTCCTCCTTTCCGTCTCTTCTGCCTAGAAACGATCGCATCCCGCCTCCTTCTGGAACAGATTTCTGGCCCGTTCTCTGACCCGACTGGGAACTTGACATTGCGCCGAGGAAATCCGACAACGGGCTCGGAGACGCCCAGCGTTCCGTGAGGGGGTTGCAGCGCCTTCGGTCGCTTCCGCCTTCGCGACGCCTCGCCGGCCGGAGGCCGCCTCCCACGCTGGAACGGCACGCGGGGCGCCGACTCGCGGTTCGGGCGCCCGCTCGGCGGCATGAGGCGAGACTCGGCGAGGGCGGGCGAGTCCGAGGGAAGAAGATGGCGGGAAACGGCTTCACGGACTTCTTCAGAGCGGCAAGCCTTCCGGTCCGGGCGGCGGGGTTTCTCTTGGCGCGGCCGCGGTTGTGGCTTCTCGTCCTGATTCCGCTCACGCTCAATGTCCTGGTTTTCGCCGCGCTCATGACGTGGGGATTCACGGGGTTCTCCGGGCTGCTGCGCGGCTGGATCGAGGGGCGCGAGGGCTGGCTTTGGGACGTCGTGAAGGTCATGACCAGCGTCTTCTTCTGGGCGATCGTTCTGCTCGTCGTCTACTTCATCTTCACGCCCGTGGCAGTGCTGATCGCATCGCCCTTCAACGACAAACTCGCCGAGCACGTCGAGCGCGCCCACGGCTTCGCCATGCCCGAGGACGGCCGGCCGTTGCTGGCGGCGATTCTCGCCGAGGCCGTCTACGCCATTGTGTGCGAATGCAAGCGAACCGGCCTCGCGATCGCCGTCCTGGCGCTTCTCCTCGCGCTAAACTTGGTTCCGGTCGCCGGGAGCGCGCTCTATGTGGTCGCAATCTTCTGCTGGGCGGCGTGGAGCGCGGCGGTCGAATTCACGGGCTACGCCAGCGACCGGCGTCGCATCCCCCTGGGCCGCAAATGGGCCCTCCTGCGATCCCGCCTGCCCGCGACCATGGGCTTTGGCATCGTGACCGTCGGGCTGTTGCTCGTGCCCCTTTTGAACGTGCTGGTTGTCCCCGTCAGCGCCGTCGGGGGGACGATGCTGTTCGACATGATTCGAGAGGGGGACGGCCCCGGGTTTGCTGAGTGAGCGCTGAGGGACCTGCCTCTGCCATCTATTGCGTCGGCGGGGCCTGAACCAGATCCATCTGTTCTCCCACCATCTTCGGGGGCCAGAAAACGCCTATCACCAGCCAAGTGTTGTACGGGAAGCGCGTGCCCATGAAGAAGCGGGTGTCCCTGTCTCCCCGGCACATTTCGTTCAGGAACTTCGCCTTCACGCTCCCGGCGGCCGCCTCGTCCGATCCGAGTCGGTCACTCTCGTTGAGAAACAGGGCGCCGAGCTCCCAATCCTCTATCATGGCACGGTGCGGCTTCCTACTGTCCTCACATTCGAACACGTAGTGGAAGGTGTAGGGCAGCTTCCGCAACGGCTTCTGAGGCGGACCGAAAAGGGTAAGTTGGGAGAAAAGCCGCTCCCATTCCGGTTTCCAGTGAGGGTCCGCGGGGGCGATTTCCAGGTCCAGCACTCGCTTCGGACGAACAATTCCGAGGGAAACGCGCTCCTTGTCGTAAAGATCCTTCAACTCCTCAAGAGTGTGGTGGGGCAACTGATCGATGATCTCTCGACGCTCGCGCCAGTTGTCCTTCGTTGAGAGGGCCGGTCCGAGAATTCGGATGCTATCGAGGTCGGGTTTTCGGCTCTCTTTGCGCTTGTCGTTTCCTTCGCCCCCCGGAGACAGGCCAACCTCGATCCACTGGTACTTCTCGAACTGCTGATGTCTGGGCCGGTATCGGTAGTCGATGGGGTAAAGACGAACCCACTCGCCCGATTCCGTTATCGCCGCCACGCACACCAGTTCCTGGTACCCAACAGAGGGATGCGGGTACGTCTTCACCGTAATCAGAACCTTGGTGCGCATGAACCGTTCTTCCACTCAGACGCCTCCATGTGTCGGACCGGGAGCCCTGTGATCCTGGATATGGCCGCGGCCAGCCGAGAACGGTGGCAGAAACGCGGATCCGCTTCCGCGCAGACGAGAGCACTCGGGCGTTGACTAACGAGAGTGGCGAGAGCCTCAACGGAGCGAGATTCGGCCTGGAGGATCTCTTCTTCGTATTGGGCGAATAGCGTCTTGTAGTCGTCCAGTGTCTTCAGACTCCTCCGCAAGGTTGAGGGGATGCCAAGCTGGGGTGCGTGAACGTAATCGATATCCAGGCGCTTACAGAGACGCTCAAGAGTTGCCTTGTGAAACCCATAGCGTCGAGCGACGGGATGGTGGCGCACGTCAATCACCCGAGAGATTCCGCTCTGGACGAGCATGTTGAGGAACCCGTCGATCTGAAGACTGGCATAGCCGGCCGTGTACACCGAAGGCTGAGCCAGGCGTCGCGGCAAGCGCCCTTCTCGCCTGCTATTCACGGTGAATTCGGGGTAGTTCCGGTAAACGTAGTCGAGCAGATTGTGCGACGAGTTCTGCGAGCACCGAGCGAGAATCCTATCTATGTCCCCCTTTGTCTGGGAGGGAAGCGCAAAAACGTCTCCAGGAAGGTTCTCGCCGAGTTCCCAGTGCTTCCCGCCAGAGTCCTTGAGGGCGCCTTCGCGGGTCAGGTTGTCAGCCTCGCGATAGAGGCAGAACGAGAAAGGGCCGTAATGGTAAGGCAGGAATTGGTAGAAGGAGGCACACCCCCCGGAGGGTGTTTCCCGAGAAAGCAGAAAACACCACTTCGTTATCTCGAGCCTGGAAACGGGTCTGCATGCTCGCTCGAGCATCCTCAGAAGAATCTTCTGTCTGGTTAGCATGGTTCTCCACGAAATCATCGCCTACCGGCAAGAAGCCAACACCGCTAGTCCGAATGTACGCATCCATGACCCGGAAATCAAGCGCAACGTGTGTCCCTTTTGTGTGTCCCTTTGCCCTGCAGGAAAGCAGACTGGCGCGCTCCTGTCTCGCAAGGGGCCTGACGGTCCCAAGGGCGGCGATCAACAGCGGCCGTTGCGGCATTGTTTCCCTTGCGTTCACGAAGCGAGGCGAGCAAGGTGGTCACGCAAGCATCCCGATTCATGGAAGGAGGGTTCGGGGATCGATGGTTCGAACGGCACAGGAATTCATTGACAAGTACACGGCCGAGGTCGAGCCGCTCGAGCGGGAGATCGCTTTGGCGCATTGGGAGGCGAGTCTCTCCGGGAAGGCGGAGGATTTCGAACGGTTGGCGACCCTCGAGAAGCAACTCGTAGACGTGCACGGTCGGCCGGACGAATACGCCCAGGTGCGCCGGTTTCGCGAGGCCTTGCGCGACGACGCCGCGGCGGACGCGGGCGCAGATCCTCTCGTCGCCCGGCAGATCGAAATCCTTTACCAATACTACCGGGCGGCGCAAGGCGACGCCGCGCTCCTCAAGCGGATTGTGGACATGGAGACCGACCTCGCGCGCGAGTTCAACACGTACCGCGCGACCTATCGCGGCGAGAAGCGGTCGAACAATCACCTCGAGCAGATCCTGAAAACGACGCGCGATCCGGAAGAGGCGCGCGAGGCGTGGGAGGCGCTGAAGCAGGTGGGCGTTGTCGCGGCGCCCCGCATCGTCGAACTGGTCGGGTTGCGCAACCGCCACGCCGCGGAACTGGGCAGTCCGAACTATTACGCGTTCGCCCTGGAACTGAAGGAGCTCGATCAGGGCAGACTCTTCGCCATGCTCGCCGAGCTGGATGAGAAGACGACTCCGCTATTCCGGAAGCTGAAGACCGAGCTCGACGCCCAGCTCGCGGGCGAGTTCGGCATCGGCGCGGCGGATCTTCGGCCCTGGCATTATCGCAACCCCTTTTTCCAGCAGATGCCGGAGAACGAGAAGGTCGATCTGGACCCCGTGTTCGCCGATAAGGACCTGGAGAAACTCACGGAGACCTACTACCGGGGCATCCATCTCGAGATTCGCGACATTCTGGATCGCAGCGACCTCTACGAGCGCGAGGGCAAGGATCAGCACGCCTTCTGCACCGGCATTGAAACGCCCCGCGACGTGCGCGTGCTGTGCAACGTACGGCCCACGGGGCGCTGGATGAGCACGATGCTGCACGAGTTCGGGCACGCCGTCTACGACCGCTACATCGACCCCGGCCTCCCCTACGTTCTCCGACGCCCGGCTCACACTCTGACGACCGAAGCGATCGCCATGCTGAACGAGCGCTTCCTGGGGAGCGCGGATTTCCTGTCGGGTATCGCGGGTCTGGACCGCGCGCAAGCCGAGGAGATCACGGCGGTGCTTCGCCGCCACCAGCGGCGGCAGATGCTCGTCTTCACGCGATGGGTCTTGGTGATGACGCATTTCGAGCGCGCGATGTACGAAGACCCCGGCCAGGACTTGGCCGCGCTTTGGTGGGACCTGGTCGAGCGATTCCAGTTCCTCGATCCCGGCGAGCGGCGGACGGCGTCCGCGGAGGGCGCATGCCCGCCCGAGGCGAGCAGGGGTTGTCCGCCGGACTGGGCCTCGAAGATCCATCTGGCCTGCGCGTCGGTCTACTATCAGAATTATCTCCTGGGCGAGATGAACGCCTCGCAGATCCTGGCCGCCATGCGGCGCGACGCCCTCGCCCAAGACGCGCCCGTCGTAGGCAATCCCGCCGTGGGCGCATTCCTGGACGGGAAGATCTTCAAACCGGGAGGCGCGAAACCGTGGAACGAGCGGCTGGCCGACGCGACGGGGGAGAAACTGAACGCCCGTTACTTCCTGAACGAGTTGAACGAGATCTAGGCTTGGAGCGGTGGCGGGGCGCCCTCCCATAAGCACTAACTTACGAGCCGAGACCCCCGCTCCGGCATCCTCTGAGCGTGAGGAGGGGAATCTCATTAGCGCCTCGTTTCAACGAGGCGTCCGCCCGAATCCCCCCCGCGAGGCAACCGTTTCAACGGTTTGCCTCCCGGGGAAACCGTTGATACGGTTTCTACATCGGTTCGGAGGGGAGACTGCGCCGCCGCCGGGCTGAAGCCCGGCGCTAATGAGAATGGCGCAGAGCAACGCGGCGCTGATGAGAATGACGCAGAGCAACCCGGCGCTAATGAGAATGGCGCAGAGCAACGCGGCACTGATGAGAATGGCGCCGAGCAGCCCGGCGCTGATGAGAATTACGCACAGAAGGCCGTTCCTGGGCGTCACGCGCGCCGCATGAGGAGGTAATCAGGGGCGCCCCCTGCGCACCCTCCCGCGTCTCCCTGGAAAGCGGCCCGGGCGCTTCGTAAAGTTAGCACTTATGGGGCGTTGCCCCGCCCTACGAGACGACTTCCTGAGCGAGCTGAGCGGGATCTGGGACTAGCCGTCCGCGAATGGTGCGAATCAGGGGAATGGTCGGGACGCGTCGGGCGCCTACGCGTCGGTCGGGCGATAGGTTTCCTCGAAGCGCCGATGGAGTTTGTCCTCGATCAGCAATTCCACGATGTCGCGGTCGATCTCGTCGTTGTCGGCGGCGCGCTGGAGGATGGAGAGGATCTGGTCTTCCGTCATCGGTTTCTTGTAGGGACGGTCTTTCGCCGAAAGGGCTTCATAAAGATCGGCCACGGCAAGGATTCTCGATTGCAGCGAGATGCTCTCGGCCTTCAGGCCTTCCGGATACCCGCCCCCGTCCAGCTTCTCATGGTGTTGCGAGGCGATGCGCGGCACGTCTGACAGACGTCCTCGGAAAGGCACCTGCGCCAGCATCCGGGCGGTGGTGACGACGTGTTGCCTCATCACCTCGATTTCCTCGCGCGTCAGGGTGCCCTTGCGGATCGTGAGGTTGCGGACCTCGTCTTCCGTAAGGCAGGGTTTTTCCGCCCCGTCCTCGAGGTAGGTCCTTTGCGCGATCTTTCGAAGGCGTTCCAGATCTTCGTCCGCCAGGAACTCGCCCGGCTGGTTGCACCGTCGAATAAACCGGAGGTCGCTCTCCAGGGCCTCGATCTCTCGGGCCAGTTCGTCATCGACGCGCCGGAGCGCCTCCTCCCCGGCGCCCCCTTGCATGAGGCGCACTTTATTCTCCAGCGACTCCATCTCCTTGAGCCGCCGGATCACGGCGAAGCGCGCTTCGATCAGGCCGATGCGATCGAAGATCGTCTCGAGTTTCGTGGATTTGTCCATAACCGAAACGGGCGTCGTGATTTTGCCGACGTCGTGCAGCCAGCCCGCCAGTCGCATCTCCTCGAGCTCGCCGTCGGAGAAACGAACGTCCGCGAAAGGCCCTGCGGTTTTGTCGTGGATCGCCTTGGCGAGCATCACGTTGAATTCGGCGACGCGCTGGACGTGGTTCCCGGTGTAGTGCGACTTCTGGTCGATCGCGGTCGCAAGGACCTTGACCAATGAGTTGAAGAGGTTGCGTATCTCTTCCACGAGGCCGGCGTTCGTGATGGCAACGGCCGCCTGGGAGGCCATCGCCTCGGCCAAGTGCGCGGCGTCATCGGAAAAACCGACGACTTGGCCCGTTGCCGGGTCGGTGGCATTGATCAACTGTACAACGCCGATGACGGCTTTCTCGTGATTCTTCATGGGCACGACCAGCATCGAGCGCGCCCGGTAGCCGGTGGCTTCGTCAAAACGGCGGGGACCGGAGAAATCGAACTCTTCGGACTCGTAGACGTCTTCGATCCGAACGGTCTTGCCCAAGAGCGCGGCATAGGCCGACACGTTGGTCTTCTCCAAGGCGACGGGGTCGAAGCCAACCTCTTCCCCGGTTGTGCCTCCTCTGAAGATGCCCAGAGACTCGTTCTGGATGATCTTATAGTGCAGGGCGCCGTTCTGGAGCAGGTAGAGCGTTCCGGCGTCGGCGCGCGTGAGCTCCCGGGCGTACCGCAGGGCCTTCTCAACTAGGGCGTCCAGGTCGAGCTCGGCCGAAAGGGCGATGCCGATCTCGGTCAGCCTGCTGATTTGCATGCGGCGATCTTCGTCGATCGAGGACGCCGAAGGCACGGGCGTTTTCTCGTCGTCACGATCGTTCCGCGTCGTCTTGCTCACGGGGCCGTCCTCCTGACTGCGGACGATCTCTTTCAGAAATGTCCGCACGCGATGCGCCGCAGTCACGAATCCGATTTTGCAGACGATTCCCGTGAAGTCCACCCTTTTTCAAGTGTCGCGCCGGCCGGAGCGCCCACGGTTTGCCGAACCGGCCGGCGTCGCGCCGTTCCACTTTCGGCTTGAAAGGAGACCGAGGCCAACGTAGACTCCCGACCATCGAACCGGGGCCTCGCCGGCCGAGAG
>DATKZW010000105.1:0-5406 GCA_035527775.1 Sumerlaeia bacterium
CTGCCCCACCCACGGTTCGGGGCGCGTATTGTCGTGTTCGAGGGCGCGCGAGTAGAGTTGCAGGGCCCTTTTCCATTCGCCCCTGTAGAAATGGTCGTGCGCCTCGCGCATGACGCCTTCGTACGTTGGCGGCTCGGCGCCGTACTTGCCCGGCTTGATCTCGGCCGGTTCCGCCTGAAAGGCCTTGGCGTGTTGCGTTTCGAGTCTCGAAAAACGGCCCATGCTGCCTTCATCCCGTCGGTCGTCGGCGCCGGACGCGGGGAGACTGGGCGCTGAAACGACGCGTCCTCAAAAGCGCGCCTTCCCAAGACGGGTCGTGCGGCACAGCCGCCCCAGGCTGTGACGCGCCGCCTAGAGGCGGCGCGCGTCGAGGGATTCCGCAATCTGAAGTCCGCGTTCCACTCGCCTCCGACCGGCTCCTTGGCCCTTCCCGCCCCGCACGGCGGCCTTCATCGCCACCGCCGCACTTCGAGCAGAATGTCTCCCGTCTCCTCTTCCGTCCTTTCCTGCACGACGTTGATGCCGCGCGCCTCCATCTCGTGGACCACGCGGCTGTAAACGAACTCCTGCACCAGCTCGCGCGCGAATTCCTCGGCTTCCTCGGCGAGATAAGCCGCCGAGGTCTGGCGCGGCCCAAGGACCTCAACGAACAACTTGCCGCGCGCGTCGCGTCGGAAGATGAGACGGATCTCGTCGCGCTCGAAGATGAGCAGATCGTCGCGGCCGACCTCCTCTCCCACCAGGTCGGCGACGATTTCGTCGAGCGGAACCGAGACGCGGCGGAGCGCTTCCATTTCCCGGGTCAGGCGTCCGCGCAGCCAGGCGTTCTGCCCCGTATCCGTCAGTTTCTTATAGCCGTAACCCGAAGCGACTGCAATAGCGATCGGCACGAGAGACGGCCACGTCCATCCCAGCGTTGGGACGATGATGTAGAGCGCCATTTTTGCCGCCCCCTTTCGTCGCGCCGGGTTGACGATCCTTGATGTGCCAGGCGGCCTCGGGCCGGGATCGCCCGTCGGAGACTGCCTCCCACGTTGCTTGAGGCAGGCCGGCGATCCGAGCGTGGGAGGCGGCCTCCAGCCGGCGATGCCGGTCCCGCGCGCCTCGCGCCTGTCGGATCGTTAGACTCCCCGACTCGGTTGGTCCTTTGCCAGAGGGGGACAGACTTCCTTCCGCCAGGCTGCCGCCTGGTCGCGGATTTTCCGGAGCATCGCGATCTCGTGGGGTCCGAAGAGGCCTGCCGCGATGCTGGCCGACTGGACAGGGGCGGGAATCACGTCGCCGGGATGGGGCGCGGCCGAACGAAGCTCGCCTAAGGCGAACGGAGTTCGCACGTCATCCAGGTCGCCCAAGCCCGACGTGCGCACGGCCTTCAGGTAGCGCATGATGAGGTCGCGCAGATCGGCCGGCCGGCCGATGCCGCGGAACACGCCGCGGTGCATCATGCCGGAATGTCCTCTCTCCTGAGGGCTGATCCCGCCCCCGCCCCCGGCGGTCTCGACGACGAGATCGTGGATGGCGAAGAGCCGCTGGAGGGGGCCCTGCTGGATCTTCATATTCTGGATATTCTCGAACGTCAGCGTGGTCTCGCGGATCTGCCAGACTCCCTCGCGGATGCGGAGGCTGCGGTCGGTGATGATGTAGAACCGCATTTCGTAGTCGAGACGGGTGACGATGTAGAAGAACAGGCCTTTGGCGGCGACAAAGCCCAGAATGAGGATGCCGAGAAGCGCGCCGGGAAGCCCAAGCCAAAGCACGAGGGCGGCATCGGCCCCCAGAACAACCAGAACGAAGAAAGTGAGGCCGATCCACAGTCCCAGGAGGCGGTAGTGGAGATAGGCGGGCGCCGCGCGGAAGATCCGCACGGAGTCGTGGGAGCCGGCTGGCGGGTCGGGGGGCGCCTTCGGACACCGCAGAAGATCGAGGACCAGATCTTTGAGGAGCTCGTACATCAGGCCCTGCGTTCCCCGCCGTTCTCCGGCGCGGGGCGGGAGGGGGAGAGCGCTTGACGCAGGGCGGCCAGGTCGTCGTGGATCTCGCGCAGAAGCTCGAGGGCCTCGCCCGATCCCTCGTCCGCGGCCGCCCCGGCGGTCGCCAAACCGGCCGTGGCAGGGGACTGTGCCGGCGCCGGGGAACGCAGGCGCCTGCCCCGCATTCGGCTGTAAAGGAAGTCGCGCAGCTCCTCGTATTCCAGGAGGCCTTGGATCGCCACTTCGGCCTCCGAGCTGCCCGAGGCGGTCTGCACGGAAAGCGTGGCGATGCCGAGCCATCGCTCGATGATGCCGCGCGAGAGATGGATGTCCTGGATCCGGGCGTAGGTCAGGTTGATCTCGCGACGAAACAGCAGGCCCCAGCTCATGCTGATCCCTTCCGAATCGAACCGATAGCGCAAGGTATGGTACTTGAAGAAAAGCGGGACGAAGACAACGGGGAAGAGAACGAAGCTCGCCAGACTCCAGCAGAAGTACTGGATCAGCAGATTGAAGTGGGGACGCGTGATGGCGAAGATGCGTTCTTCGTCGATCAGTGGGGCCGCGTTCCCTTGCATTCCGTGGGATCTTTCGCGGGAAGAACTGGGACGGAGCATTCGCCGCCCGAATGGGAAAGGCGCAACTCACTCTTCAGTTGGGGGGGCCTGAAGATTCGGTGTGAATCCCGTCTTTCCCATCCGAGCGGCGCGCGCCCGGTGCGCGCAGCTTACGCACTGCGAATCGCGAGACGGACGCCTTGCCGGTTCCCGGGCGGGGCGTCCGTCCGCCGCGCTCGCCGTTTCCAGATTCTTTTACACCAGGGGGCAAGGGTTGTAAAGAGAATCTTTCAGGTCCGGGGATTCACGCGAGGTCGTACAGGCGAGGGCGGCGCCCCGATGACTTCCAGACACTGGCGGACATGGCTTGATCCCAACGCGGGACGCGGCCTATAGTTGCCTGGCGGGCCAAGGACGATGGGAGCCCGGATGGGAGGCGAGGATCATCTGAAAGGCGGGGAGAAACCATGAAACAATACGGCCAGTGGCACGGACCGAAGTACTACTTCGGTCTGCATTACGACCTGCACGCCGGAGAGAGCGACACAGAACTCGGCCTGCGCTGCAGCGAGAGGGAACTCGCTCCAATGCTGCGACTCATGAATCCGGATTTCGTGCAGACGGACTGCAAAGGGCATCCGGGCTACACGAGTTGGTTCAGCCGGACGCCGGACGCCTCCGTGCCCCCGAAACTCAAGAAGGACGCCCTGAAACAGTGGCGGGCGGCGACGAAGAAGCTCGGCCTTCCCCTCCACTGCCACTACTCCGGCATCTGGGACCGGGCCGCCGCCGTCAAGCATCCCGAGTGGCGGGTCGCGCCGGCCGAGGGGAAATCTGCCGGCGCAACTCGAGGCCAGAACGCGGGCGCTCCTTTCGTCGAGAAGATGTGCCCGCGCAGCTCCTACCTCGAACACCTGATGATCCCCCAGCTCCTCGAGCTGATCGAGTGCTATGGCGTGGACGGTTTCTGGATAGACGGCGACATGTGGGCCGTGGAGCCCTGCTACTGTGAACGCTGCCGCGAGGCGTTCACAAAGAGCACGGGCATTGCGGAGCCCCCAATCGACCCCGAGGACTCCAACTGGCCGATGTGGTGGAACTTCACGCGCGAAAGCTTCGAGACGTACGTCACACGGTATTGCGACGCCGTCCACGCGCGGAAGAAAGGCGTCTTGGTCTGCTCGAACTGGCTCCAGACCTTTCGAGATCCGGGCGAACCCAAGGTCCCGACGGACTGGATCAGCGGCGACAACACGTTCGTCTGGGGGCTCGACGCGAGCCGTTGCGAGGCGCGCTTTCTATCGACGCGGCGCAAACCGTGGGACATCATGCTGTGGGCCTTCTACCGTTCGGGCGAAATGCGGGATAAGGCGTCTCCGTGGTGCTTCAAGCCTCCGCAGATGCTCATGCAGGAGGCGGCCGTGCTGCTGTCCTTCGGCGGCGGGGTCCAGGTCTACGAAAACGGCGGCGGCCTGCGAGACGGCCGGCTCGCGCCGTGGCGCATGGAACGGCTGGCCGAGGTCGGGCGCTTCGTCAAGAAGCGCCGGGCCCTCTGTCAGGGAACGGAGACGATCCCCCAGATCGCCGTGCTCCATTCCGAATGCCACACGAGGCGGACCGTGCGCGGGCCGAACCTGATGCACGACGTGGACGTGGCGCCGGTGCAGGGCGCGGCTTTCGCGTTGCTGGAGAACCACTATGGGGTGGACATTCTGGACGAGTGGGCGCTCTTGACCCGTCTCTCGGAATTCCCCCTCGTTGCGGCGCCCGAGCGGGAAGAGATGTCGGAGGAGATGGTCGCGGCGCTGAAGGACTACGTGCGAGGCGGGGGCAGGCTGCTCGTCACCGGCGCGGATTCCTTCGAGCGCTTCGGGCCGGCCTTCCTGGGCGTCTCGAAGGGCCGGATCGTCGAGAACGCGGCCTACCACGTCCCCGCCGCGTCGGGATCGGTCCCCCTCTTCAGCGCGCGGTGGCGGCTGGTTCGACCTTCCCAGGCGAAGTCCCTCGCCCCGCTCGGCCGCTCGCCGCTGCTGGATGACGAGTTGCTCCCCAACCCGGCGGCCACCCTCAACCGATTCGGGAGAGGAAGGGTCGCATACGTCCCCGCCGACGTCTTTCGCGACTTCAATCGCAATCGGTATCCTTTGACCCGGTCCTTCGTCGGCGACATTGTCCGCGCGCTGTGGGGCGGGAGGGACTTCCAATGCGACGCGCCCGCGTGCGTCGACGTCGTTCTCCGCCGAAGGGGCGGCAAGAAGATCATCCACCTGGTGAACCGATCCAGCGGCATCCCGAACGCGCCCAACAACGGCGTCGTCGACGAGATACCGCGGGTCGGTCCGATCCGTATCGTCGCCCGCTCGCCTCAGAGGCCGCGGCGCGTAACGCTCGCCTTCGAGAAGGGGGACCTGAGCTGGAAATGGGCGTCGGGGAGACTGGCCGTTTCCCTAGCGACGGTGCATATTCACGTTGCGATTGTCTTGGAATGAGGAACGGGATGGCGAGAAGAGAGAGGCAATCGCCCCTCGCCGCCGCGATCGAGTGGGGCAACAACGTCCTCCAATATGGCGGCGACACGTTCGGGCTAACGCCGACGCCGCTCTTCACCGACGGACTCAACGTCGACACGCGCAACCCCCCGGACGCCATCCCGGCGCCGGGCGCCGGGCCGGAGGAAGCGTAGGATGGGACGCCGCCCCACCCTGCGGAATGCCGCATCGTCTTGTTCGCGGCCGACCCTCAGAAAAACCCGTTTAGGCGGCTCGTGAACTCCGGCGCGTCGCCGAAGAGGTCGATCAGGTCGTTGGGCGTGTTGGTCCCCGCGTCGAGGAGGCCCGACCAGTAGGCGATCTCGCTGTCGTTGGGGAAGCGGCCGAGAA
>DATKZW010000106.1:0-3435 GCA_035527775.1 Sumerlaeia bacterium
CGGAAGGTCGATTTTGACGCGGACTTGGGTTGCAGTCGTGAGGGTGACGTTGCCCGTGGTTTCGGCTTCGGTAATGGCCGGGCGTTTGGCGCCTTTGACATAGCGCGGCGGGCCGGGCAGGATGAGCGTCCTAGTGTAGACAACGGATTCTAGCGGGGCGGCGGCGGGGTGCGACTCGACCTGCTCGGTGCGTCCTTCGTCGGGATAGAGGAGGAAGGGGCCCATGAACTCGCGCTTCGCGAGATTCTTCATTGAAAGGGCGATTTGGTTGTCGTCGCCGTACTTCACGACATCGGTAATGTCGACGTAGAAACTATGACCGTAGCGCTCGAGGCGCAGCGACTCCGCCAAGTTCTTGCCGTTGACGGATACTCTCAGGTCTTCCACATTGCGGTGCGTGAAAGGAACGATCAGCCAGAGACGGTCGGGGCGGGCGCAGACGAAGTTGTGGTAGCTGTACTGAAAGTCTGGGCTGACTTGCCATGCCGCGATTCTCTCGCTCATTTCGGCGTGGTTCTTCGGCTTGGCTTCCTCGAGAAGGCGCGCCACGTCCTTCTGAATCGTGAAGGTCGTTGCGATCGTCAGCGACTCGCAGGGTTCATGATAGGGAAACTCGAACACGGCGCCGTTCGGGGCGACCCAGCGGTCGAGCTCGCGCGCATAGCGGGCGCCGCTGAACTGGACGTCGAGGCGGACACCATCCGCGTCTCTCAAGAAGGCCTGCTCGACGCCGTTCACTGCGACCGTTTCCACGACGCTCGGATCGGGGAGACACACCCGAATCGGATAGCTGTGGCCAGGCTTGCCTTTTGCGCCGGCGATCGAGATCTGGTTGCGTTCAAGGCGGACGCTGCCGGCCATGCCGAGGAGGCGTGGCCCGTCCGTCTGGATCGCGCGGCGCAATTCGAAGAGTTGGCAGGCGTTTGGCGGCGCCGTCATGCGGGCCTTCTGGCCCCAAGCGAAGAAGCCGCGCCCGTTGCTGTCGAGAGCGACCTTGCCTTCGTCGCTTGGATACAGTTCCACGAATTCGTAGATGCCCTTTTCCTGGAGGTTGATTTCGTCGCCAACCTCGAAGGTTATCTCCGACGGGCGTGGGTTGCCGTTGAATAGGAAGACGAAACCGCGATCGCCTTTGATGCGGGCGTAGCCGTCGACGGCGCCGGGCTGGACTTGCTCGCCGAAGGGTTCGGTGTAGGGAACGCACTCGAAGTTCTCTTTGGCCCAGCGGGTCCATTTTGCGTAGAACTCCTTGAACCCCGGGACGAGGTCGCTCTCGTAGGGCAAGATGGCGGGCATGACGGAGCCGCTAACGGCCAGGGCGGACATCACGCTGTAGCGCCAGCCGTAGAAGTCCCAGGCCTTAACGAGTTCGCGATCGAAGTTGCCTTCGCTCATGCGGTGAGCCAAGGCGTGGCCCATTACGGTGGGGAGGAAGCGGAAACGCATGCACCAGTAGCTCTGGAATCGGAGCCCGTCGGCGTTCATCTGGTCGTCGCTGATTTGCGTGTGGTGTGTGGAGACGACAGCGGTCTGTTCGTTGTAGACCTCGTGTTGATCGGTGTGCTTGAGGCCCCAGAGCCCGAAGTGTTTCGTTCCGTAGAAGCCCTGAATGAAGAGCCCCGGGTTGCTTTCTTTGAGTCGACCTGCGAGTTCGATGCAGCGTCGCCAGCCCTTATACGCGCCCTTTCCTGCGATGTGGCCGTGCGCTTCGTCGTAGCAGTTCATGGCGGAGCCGAGGCTCGGGTCCCAGCTCCAGTTGCGCAGGTTATACCTCTTGATGGTGTTGTCCTGAACGCGGAACCACCATTCGTAGAAGGTGTCGCAGCCGATACAATTGTCCGGGGCGCGGCGCCCTTGGCCATCCATCTTCTTCCAAGCGGGCTGGTCGGGCCGAAAGGGAAGGCCGCCGGCGTTGCCGTGTTCGCCGTGAGCGGCGCAGCCCATGTAGAAGCCGCAGGAGATGCCCTTGCTCGCGGCGTAATCGACGATGCGCCTCGCAGTCGCGGTCGTTTCGTCGGGGAGGACGTTCCACCAGTCGGTCGCGGCATCCGGCTTCGTGTAGGGATGGAGGGGCTTGAAGATGATCGCGTCGCCCGCGATGTCGGCGAAGGTGTCGATGGTTTTGAAAAGATACGACGCGTCCTCGTCGCTGGTGGGCATTTGCGGCAAGGGGTGGAAGAATTGATAGTTGATGTTGAGAAAACGGTCTTGCGTAGGGGCGAGATAATCGAGAGCAAAGGCCCGCATCGCCCGGCTTTCGTTGCGGTCGATCGGTATGTGACCCGAGCCGTTGGCGTAGCGGAACGGGCGCGCGCTGTCCTCGATTAGGACGCCGGACTTCTTATAGACGCCGAGGAATTGCGGCTCGCTCTCGTAGCCTTTCCCCGGTTCGAGTATCAGGCCGGGTTCGAAGCTGAGAGCGACGCCCTGCTCGCTCAGATCGGCTTTGTAGAAGGGGTTTTCGATGCCCGTGAAGAGGCCGCCTTTCTCGTGGCGGATGAATTCGACGGTGGGGGCCATCCAGAAAGTCAGGTAATGGATGGTCTCGTCGGCTGGGCGGGCGAAAGTCGTGTTTCCGAGCGTAATCCCCTCGAGCCGAAGAGCGCTTGGGTTTGCTATCTTGAGAGCGCGGCGGAAAAAGGCGTTCTCGCCTTCGAGTGTATAAGCGAGGGCCACGCGGAACCGGCCAAACTCGAAGTGGTAGACGAGGCGGTTCTTCTCTTTTTCGACGCGGACGGGTTGTTGGTCCTTGTTCGAGGCCGTTCCGAGATTGGTTCTAATCTCGAAAGAATCGGATGCAAAACGGTACTCCTCTTGGGCCAAACGGTTCTGTATCGAGAGAAGGCTTCCTCCTTCGGAAACCGTTACGCCCATTTCGGCGTTGATCATTTGACCTGCTCCTTCATGGACGGCCCCCGCGTCTGTCACCTGAGTGACCAACGCCAAGCTGAGCATGCCACGCGCGAGAAACTTGGTCAGTGAGATGTTCTGCAATACGCCGCCTGTCACCCGGCATTTCCCACTTGACCCCTCAGGGGGCTGAACAGAAGCGATTCTTGCCGTTTCCAGACTCGGATTCAAACGAAATCCGGTCTCGATGGGCGTTGTGCCACGATTGCCCCCGTGATGCAGTCGATTCTGGAACTCCTCCTGCGTCCAATTGACGCATTTCGCTTGAAAGACCAATCCGGACCACATAGAAATGGATCCGCTTTGAACGGGACGCGACACGTCGCGGAACCGCTCGGCGAACGCACGTCCCGCGTATACGGCAACCTTGGCGCATTCTCTCCACGCGGAAAAGGAACGCAACCGTGTCTGATCCCACACGCAAACTCACGCGCCGCCGGTTCATGGCGGCGGCCACGACCGCAATCGTGCCCGCTTCGGCCTTCGGCAAAGACGCACGGCTGTCGCCGAGCAGCCGGATCGCCC
>DATKZW010000107.1:0-9368 GCA_035527775.1 Sumerlaeia bacterium
CGGACACGTCTCGCTCAGCCTGCGAATCGTGCAGCCCATGCCTGCATCGGCTCCCTCGATCACCGCATGGCGCTCGTCCACGAACCAGTCCGTCACGCGCAGGGCGTTGTCGCGGGCGCGTCCGATCCGGACGGGCGGCGAGGCAAGAGAACAGAGCTGGGGCCGTTGCTTCTGAAAGAAAACCACCAAGCTGCCCGGCGTCTGGGCCGCCGTGAGAATCATGGTGCCCTGCCAGTCCGGGCCGGGAAGATTGGGAGAGCCGGCCTCCGGCGCAACGAACACCAAGGTGTGCTTGCCGATGAGGATCTTGTCGTTATGGTACACTTGTGTGCGCGAGAACCGCACGCCGTTGACGTAGGTGCCGTTGGAACTGTCCAGATCCCTGATGACGTACTGGCCGTTTTCGCGCGTGACCTGAGCATGGTAGCGGGACACGCTCAGATTCTCCAGCACGATGTCGTTGTCCTTGCCCCGGCCGATCGTGATGGTGTCTTTCTCGAGGATGACTCTCTGGACCTCGCGGTTCTCGATCTTCACAATGAACTCTGGCATGATCATCACCTCTGCTCACCGGCGACGCGACGATGCCGGTTCAGGGAATGAAGAGCCCGACACCCGAACCCAGAATAGCACCCCCGTCCGCGCAACCGCCAGAAAAAACGCAACCCCGCCCCAAGGACCCTTGCGGACGGACGCCGCCTCAGATATACGGTACGGGACGGCGCCGTCCGGGCTGGACGGCCCTGCCGGGCCGCCGCGCGAACCGGCGTCCGACTTGGCGCCGTCCTTGGAACGCCCGATCCCCGCAACCCGCCTTGTGGCGGCAGCCGCCAGCGGCGAGCGAAGGGACTGCGCAGTCTCGGCAGGAGATTCGCCAAGGATGCGAGTGCTTATCCAACGAGTCTCCCGAGCGGCCGTCCACGTGGACGGCCGGCAAGTCGGCGCCATCCAGCGCGGCTATCTCCTCCTGGTCGCCATCCGCGAGGGGGACGAACCCGAACTCCTCGAGCCGATGGCCCGCAAGATCGTGAATCTCAGACTCTTCCCCGACCCCGAGGGCCGCAGCCATTTCAATCGCTCTTTGCTCGAAGAGAAGGCCGATCTGCTGGTCGTGTCGCAGTTCACTCTCTACGGGTCGTGCCGCAAGGGGCGGCGACCCAGTTTCTCCGACGCCGCCCGGCCGGAAAAGGCCGAAGAGATGTTCAACCGCTTCGTTCAATCCCTCAAAACCTACCCGCTCCGGGTCGAGACGGGCGCCTTCGGCGCTCTCATGGAAGTCTCACTCGTCAACGACGGGCCGGTCTCCCTCTGCCTTGACAGCGACGAGGTTCTGCCGGGTCGCGGCCGTGACGATCCATGAAGGCCCGTGGGCCGGAAAAAGACGCCAGGGAGACAACGCCATGCTCGCAGGATCTCGCTCCGCACGCGCCCCGCGCGCGATCGCTCTCGTCGCGGCGTTCGCAACGCTCATCCCCGCTCTCCTCGCGGGCTGCTCCCGGGGCAAGCGCGCCGATGCCGCCGTTGGAGAGCAAGCCCCGTCGCCGACGAAAGAGCCGACTCTGGAGGTTGGCAGCCTCTTTGAGTCCCTCTCGGCCGAGGAACTTGCCCTCTACCAGCCCGATGTTCGCCTCGGCGCCCGCTGGCACGACGGCTTCCTCTGGGTCTCCATCCGCAACGAAACCGACCGGCCTCTGCGCGTGCATCCCGCGAATTTCGGGGTCAGCGTCCGTCACAAGGAGCTTTACCGCGTCACCCGCGATCGCGTGCGATCTCAGTTCCCGATCAGCGTCCTGGAGCCCAACGCCATGGCCTCGGGACGGTTCCGTTTCCTCGATCTGGGCGACCTCGCCGGCGAATTCTGCTTCTTCAACCACCCCGACGTGCGTCCCTCCCGCTGCACGATCCTCGCCAGCCCCCCGATCCTCGGCTCCAGACAGAGCCCGCAGCGCGCCGACTCGAAAGATCCCCCGCAGGAAAGCCGACGGCAGGAGGGTCGGTGAGCGAGCGGCCGCGCCCGCCTCCTATTATCTCGCTCGACGGCAACGGCCCCGGAGCGCGTTCCGCACTCCGCATTCCGCAGCCCCGGCTCAGTAGTAAAGCGAATCGAGGTACAGGTACGCGCGCAACCACCCCATCACCTGCGGCTCGAAGAGCATGAGGAGCCAGGCGGCGAGGGCCAGGTGCGGGCCGAAGGGGAGGTGGTGGCGGGTGGGGACGGCTTCGGCCGGAGGGGCGGATAGGATGCGGGTGAGAGCCACTTTTTCCTCGGCCGAGAACGTCCACCCTCGACGCTTTGCCGCTTCCGAATCGTCATCGAGGAGGGCCCTGATTTCCTGAAGTCTCTTCTCCGGGTCCTCGGTTTCCTGCGAGGCGGCCTCGGCGGCGGCGCGGCGGCGGCGGTCCCAGAGGATCGCGCCGAGGCCGTAGACCGTTCCGAAGAGGGAGGCCAGAAAGATGCAAAGCACGGCGATGCGCCACCCGCAGAAAGCGCCGATGAGGGCGAGGAGCTTCACGTCGCCGAGACCCATGGCCGGCTTGCGAAAAGCGATCGAGCCGACGAACCCGATGAACCAAAGAAGACCCGAGCCGGCCAGAGCGCCGACAAGACTGTTCAGGACTGGCGACCACCAGGTCAGGCGGCTCGTCCCCGTCAGCCAACTATTGTCGGGCGCGGGGCCGGCGTGGGCCACGATCCACGACCCAAGGTCTACGGCAGGAAGGAACGCCAGCGCGAGGGCGAGGAGGATTCCGGCCGCCGCCCCGCCCACGCTGATGCGGTCGAGAATGACCCAATGATCGATGTCGGTGAAGGCGGCGATGACGAGGAGCCCGGTGAACGCCAGGTAAGTGGGCATCGCCCAGCAAAAGCGGTACTGCCAGAAAACGGCGAGAAACAGGACCGCCGAGAGGAATTCGACGATCGCGTAGCGGATGCTGAAAGGCGCCCGGCACGTACGGCAGCGCCCTCTCAGGATGAAGTAGCTGATGATTGGAACGTTGTCATACCACCGGATCGTTGTGCCGCAGGAATAACAGTAAGAACGAGGCATCGTGATGGCTTGGCCGACTGGCATCCGGTAGATGCAGACGTTGAAGAAGCTCCCGAAGAGCGCACCGAGAACGAAGAAAAAGGCGGCGTGGAGGGGAAAGAACGTGGGGTCGATCAGATCGGAGATGGCGGGCGCCTCCCAGGTGAACTCGCGGCCTGCCGGTTCGCCGGGCGTCGCCCGGCTGCGGGGAGGTCGGACGAACGGGTCCCCGCAAGGGCCTCCGCATCATGCCCAACGGTCGCCGAAGGAAGCAAGGTTTTCATTCCGGGATTCGTTCGCGGGGCCAGGAAAGGCGAGATTCTTCTGGACGACAATGGCCGAGCGGCCTAAAAGTGTGTGCGGGAAGTGTGGGACGGGCGCTCTCGGCTGTCAGGCGCAGGGGATCGCTCACTTCTTTCTCATGGATCTCACCGGCGTGGGCGCCGGCGCCACACGCCACAGGGCCCGAGGCGCCTTCGATGTCTCCGACGCAAGACAAGTTCATCGGCAAACTTGTCGAGGGGTACCGCATCGAGTCCCTTCTCGGCAAGGGCGGGATGGGCGTCGTCTACAAGGGGTGCGACGCGTCCTTGCGGCGTCCCGTGGCGGTCAAGATCCTGCTCGAGGGGGCCCTGGACGACTCGGACGCCGTCAAGCGCTTCGAGCGCGAGGCGCGCATCCTGGCCGAGCTCAACCACCCCAACATCGCTCAGATCTACCGCATCGGCCACCACGAAGGCATACCTTTCTACTCCATGGAGTATATCGAGGGACAGTCGCTGGACAACTTCCTCGCGGCGGAGACCCGACTGAGCGGCGCCCGGTGCGTCAAGTACATGATCCAGGCGGCTCAGGGCCTCAAAGCGGCGGCGGATCAAAACGTCACCCATCGCGACATCAAGCCGGCCAATATCATGATCGCGGAATCGGGTCTGCTGAAGATCGTGGATTTCGGGATCGCGAAGGCCGTCACCGAGGACACGTTCAAAACCGCCACGGGGACGATCATGGGAACGCCCCGCTACATGTCGCCCGAGCAGGGCAAAGGGGAAGAGATCGACCTGCGTTCGGACATTTACTCCCTCGGCGCCACCTTCTATCACATGGTCTGCGGCCGGCCGCCCTTCGACTCCGACAACGCCTTCGCCTTGATCATGAAGCACATCACCGAGCCCGTGCCGCCCATCCCGGAGTTCAACGCGAACGTTCCCGGGAAGCTGTGCAGCATCATCTACACCATGCTCGAGAAGGAGCCGGGCAAACGCTTTCAGGACTACACCTCGCTGATCAAGGCCTTGGAAAGCATCTTCGACAAGCCCGAAACGGTCCACCCTCACGGCCCTCCCACCGCCGTGCGGCTCGCGCCCAAGGATGAGAAGACCAAGGCCGAGGAGAGCGCTCGGCAACTGAAGCTGATCCTCGTCGGCCTGGTGGCCGCGGTCATCGTGCTGCTCGGCATGCTCATGTTGAGCCCCTCGAAGGAAGACTCCGGGTCGAAAGAGCCCAGGAAAAGCGGGGAATCGACGACTGAAGACGAGGGCGGCAAAGGAGGGGGCGGCATGGCGGAGATCTTCAAGCAACTCAAGGACACTCAGGACGCTCTGAAGAAGTGAGCCGCAGTCCTCATCTGGGAATCCGTCGAGATGTCCGGGGAGGCGGATTCTTCCCCGGCCCTTCCCGCGAGCGTACGCCTCTCCTTGCCAATCTCCGTTCCGGTCCAGTTTCACCTTCGATTCCTTCCGCCCCGAGCGTCTCTGAGGCGCCTCTTTCCCGAATCCTTGCTTCCGCGACCACGCGCCCCTCGTCCGGACTGGTTGGGGCGCGCGAGCGGGAGCCGTGTGGATGGGGGCCGAAGGCGAGGACGCGTTGCCTGATCCCTAATCCCAAAATATCTCTGGCAATGCCCGGCACTGCTGGAATATAATCCAGCACAGTGTTGTGGGCCGCCTAGCCGGCGTCTACCGGGGAATCCCAGCCGGTCTCCTTCCCGGTTCGATCCGCACAGGTTGAAACACCGATCCGCCGCTCCCGGGAGGACAGGGGGAGGCTCCCCGAGAGAGCGCGAAGGCGGGAAGCCGGCCCTTTTTCCGCGAAGTCCCGTGCGTTCTTGGCCCGCCCTACTCGAGCGGAGCCGGGCAGGCGGGCATTGTGGGCTCCGCGCAGGAAACAAGCCATGCACGCCATGCACGAACTGATTGGCCTGATAAGAACGATGACGATTGCCGACGTGGTGGACATCCTGGCGGTGACGGCGTTGTTCTGTTTCATTTTTTCCCTGCTTCGGGGCACGCGTTCGTCCGTCGCTCTGCGGGGGATGATCACCCTCCTGCTGGCTTCCTTCTTGATTTACTTCTTCGCCCGGCTCTTCGAGCTTCGGGCCGTCGAGATGATCTTCGAGAAGGTCTGGATCGTCATTGTCCTGGTGTTCATGATCATCTTTCAGAACGAGTTCAAGAAGGCGATCACGAACGTGGGGCAGCTGCGGGTGTTTCGCGCCCTTTTCACGCAAAGCGGCGAGTATTTGAACGAACTGGTCAAAGCCGTGCGCGTCATGTCGAGCCGCCACGTTGGAGCGCTCATCGCTCTCGAGCGGCGCAATTCCCTCCGTCCCTACGCCGAGACGGGAACGCCGATCGATGGCATTGTCAAAGCCGAACTGATCCGCACGATTTTCACTCCCTACTCGCCAACCCACGACGGCGCCATGATCATCGCCGGCGACCGCGTGGTCTCCGCGACGTCGATCCTCCCCCTGACCGATTCGCCGGACATCAACAAAGAACTGGGCACGCGCCACCGCGCCGCCATTGGACTTTCCGAGGAGACAGACGCGGTCGTGGTGGTGGTTAGCGAGGAAACCGGAACGATCTCCTTGGCGATCGGCGGCGCCCTGGAGCGTCCACTCACCCCCGAGGATCTCAAGAAGCGCCTGGAGCAGGAAATGGATGTGACCGAAACGCCAAGAAAGGAGGACGCCGGTGGCGTCTCCGTTTGAGCGGAAACGCCGCTGACTCGAGCCCATGGACCGGTTTGAGCGACGAGTCTCATCCGACCTCTTTCTGATGGCGACGGCGCTGGTGATCGCTTTCGCCGTGTGGACCATTGCCAAACGAGGGGATTTCATCCAGGAGACGGTGACTCTCAATCTGCGCCTGAGAAACGTCCCCGAAAACATCCTTGCGGAACCCATGGTGCGCCAGGCGCAGATCACGTTGGCCGTGGCGCGGACCATGAGCGCCCGGATCCTGCCTTCCCAGTTTGTGGTCGAGGTGGACTGGAACGATCTGCCCAATCCCCGCGAATGGTGCGGCGTCGAGGACTTTCGACCTTCGCCGCCTATCGCCCTCGATTTTGGCCACATCCAGCGGACCGGATCCGTCGCGTCATCCGCGACGGCAGAGGACGATCTCCAACAGCAGGCCTTTGCGGCAGCAGGGGCCCTTCCGATCCGTTACATCTTGATAGAGCCCAGCAGAATCCAAGTGAAAGCGAAATTCATCACCCGTGTGGCGCGGCCGGAGTTCCGAACGAAGGGCAAGCCGGCCGACGGGTACCGCTTGGTCGAGCCGATTACGTCAAGCGCCGGCGCCATCCTTCTGACCGCCTCGGAAGAGCGCCTAAAGGAACTGGCGCCGCCGGGCGCGGACGGGGACGACGGGGTCGGCGCCGAGGGAGCGATCGAGATCTCCACCGAGGAGATCGACTTGGCGGATAAGCGCTTCAGTTTCTCCGAGGTCGTTCGCCTGCGGCTGCCGCCTGGGACCGATCTCGTCTACCGCGACCAACGGATCGAGGCCAGGGTGAATATAGAAGAAATCATCGTGAAGCGGACGATCGACGGCGTGGCGATCTCGGTCCAGCCTGCGGACCGGAATCTCGTCGCACGCTACGCTCCGGAACAGGCCGCTGTCACCGTGAGCGGACCGGAGCACATTCTTCGCGACCTCGAGGCGGAGGATTTTTCCGTCCGTCCTTCCCAGCCCCCCCAAGAGCAAGGCGGCTTGGAGAGCACCGTGGATCTTAAGGCCCTTTTCTCGGCAAAGGCCGCCGCGCGGACGGTGGAAAGCGTCACCATTCTGTCCGTATCTCCGGAAACCTTGCGTCTGCGCTTCGATTGGCGCAGTCCCGATGAGGCAGACGGGGTCCGGTGAAGCCGATCCCGCGCGTCGCGGCGACGCGTGCGTCCGCAGAAGCCCCGAAAGGAACCGCATCATGTCGAGACTATGCGTCAACGTCGATCACGTGGCCACCCTGCGTGAGGCCAGGAAAACCGTCGAGCCCGATCCCCTCGAAGCGGCCGCTCTCTGCGAGAAAGCGGGAGTGGCGGGGATCACGATTCACCTCCGTGAAGACCGCCGGCACATTCAGGATCGGGACTTGGAGGAGCTGCGGGCCCGCGTCACGACCATGTTGAATCTGGAGATGGCCGCCACGGACGAAATGGTGGGGATTGCGCTAAGGCGCAGACCTGACCAAGTCACCTTGGTCCCGGAGAAACGGGAGGAAGTCACGACCGAAGGCGGGCTGGACGCGGCCGGGCACGAGGGAGTCCTCAAGGAGGCCATCGCCGCGCTCCAAGGCGCCGGCATTCCCGTAAGCCTCTTCATCGATCCCGTCCCCGACCAGATCGAGGCCTCCTCTCGCGTCGGCGCCCAGCTGGTGGAGCTCCACACGGGCCGTTATGCAAACGCTTCGGGAGACGATGTTCTGGCGGACGGGGGCCGTGGGGCGGAGCGGGAACTTCGCGCCTTGGTCGAGGAAGCCGCTCACGCTCAGTCTCTCGGCCTCGTGGTCAACGCCGGTCATGGCCTCAACTACGACAACGTGGTTGCGGTGGCGGCCATAGAGGGGATGCACGAACTCAACATCGGCCACAGCATCATCAGCCGCGCCGTCATCGTCGGCATCGAGCGGGCCGTGCGCGAGATGCTGGAACTGGTTGCGGACGGGACGGCTCAAGGCCCCCTGACTCTGTGAGACCCCGCGCTGGTTGCGCGCGAGGGCGCGGCGGCAAGGGCTGGTTCACGGATGGGAGGCCACCGCCGAGGGCGGCGGCGCCACAATTGGGACGACGGACGGAGCCGTGCGCATTCTCTACCTTTGCGCAGATCAAGGGATTCCCATTCTGGGCAGACACGGGTGTTCGACTCACGTGCGCGAAACGTGCCGCGCCCTGCGCGCCGCCGGGCACGAGGTGACGATCCTGGCCAGCCAGAAAGGGCGCGACCAGCAGCTCGGCCAGGACCTGCCGATCGTCGAGGTCAAGCCCCTGCGCTTGCGCAGACTCGGATATGACCTGCGCAACGCCTGGCATAACTTTCCCTTCTTCCGCAGGGCCCGCGAGATCGTCGAGCAGGAAGGGACCGACGCAATCTACGAGCGCTTCTCCCTCTACTCTCTCGCCGGCACGTGGCTTGCCAAGCGCTACGCCCTTCCGCGAATCGTCGAGGTGAACGCCTTTCTGACCGTCGAACAAAGGGACAAGCTGCATTTTCTCAAGATAGCGGGAGTCGTTGAGCGCTACATCGTGCGGAGCGCTCCCGCATTAGTGGTTGTTTCCCAGCCGCTGATGGACACGCTAGTCGAACTGGGCGTGGATCCCGCCCGGATTCACATCATGCCCATGGCCGTTGACGTGTCGCATTTCCGGCCCAACCGCGAGGGCGCGGCCGGGATCCGCAGGAAATGGAATCTCGAGGGGCGCTACGTGGTCGGTTACGTCGGTTCCCTCTCGGGTTGGCACGGCATCTCGCTCCTGCACGACATGGCCAAACTGATGCGGCGGCAACGCCGCGATTTCGCGATCTTCGTCGTCGGCGGCGAGAAAGGGCAGATCGAGCGCCATCGCCAGCGCGTCGCCCGGGAGGGATTGGGGGAGCATCTCGTTTTTGCCGGCAGCGTTCCCTACCAGGAAGTGCCGGATCACATCTGCGCCATGGACGTGGCCCTCGTTCCCGACACGAACTTCTGGACGTGCCCTACGAAGATCTTCGAATACCAGGCCTCGGGGGTGCCCGCCATCGCTCCGAAGTACCCCGCCGTTCTGGGCGCCATCGGCGACGGGGAGGAAGGCCTTCTCTTTGAGCCGCGCGACGTCTCGGGAAGCGTCGCCTGCATTCTGCGGCTCGCGGACGACCCCGAACTGCGGCGCGCCATGGGAGAGAGGGCGCGCCGCCGCGTCGTCGGCACGCATTCTTGGCAACACAACATCGCGACAATTATCGCGCTCTATGCGCAAATGGGTTGCGACGGAGATGGACCCCGTCCGCAGCACGGACGCCGTCCGCAGCGATCTTGCGAAAAGGGAGCAGAATCATGAATGGACCCCGTCCGCAGCAC
>DATKZW010000108.1:0-3240 GCA_035527775.1 Sumerlaeia bacterium
TGGCCTACACAAGCAGCATTCCCACCGACCCCTTCGGGACCAACCGCTACCGGGGAAGCGGCGATGGCGGCCAATGGCTGCCCGCGCTCTACGAAATGGGAACGGGCATCGCGGGCGTCCGCCAGTCGGGATGGTTCGGAGAGGCCAACCTGGGCCTGCCCAGCAACACGTACGAGATGAACTCCAGCGGCCCGGATAAGTATGAAGACACGAGCGGCGCGGGCGGCCTCCACCAGTGGAGCTGGGCGGACTACCAATATCCCTGGATCCACATCCCGGCCGACTCCGACGCGGCGGTCGCCGAGCTCCTCTCGCTGATCTACGACTCGACTAACGGCACGCGGAGCAAGGGCGAGGTCTTTCGCACGGGCGGGACGAAGCCTCCGGGGAAGGTGTTCGACTACCTGTTCAGCATCGGCTCAGGCCAAAAAACTTCAGATCCTTCGCTTCATCCGGGTTTCGGCCGTCGGTTCGGGCCGCGACAGCGTGAGTCGCGATGGAAACGATCCGCGAATGGGGCGGGTCCGCCCGAATCCCGCCGCCGAGAGGGCATGAACTCGCGTGGTCATCGGTGCGGCGCGCGTCTGCTGCGAGGGGATTGCCTCAAGGATACTGTGGCTCGGGCGGGGGAGTGGCCCTTCTCTTTTCCTGATGCTCCTCGATGGCGTCTCCCGCCAGGGCGCCCCCGAGCGCCCCGACTCCGGCGCCGATCAGAGCCCCCGGTCCCGAGCCGGCGTGGGTACTGTGGCCGATCAAGGCCCCAGCCCCGGCCCCGACGGCGCCGCCAATCAGCGACCCTTTCTGCGTCGTCGTACAGCCCGCCGCGAGAGTCAGGATCGTCAGCAAAACGAGCGCAAGCAGAAGTTTGTCGAGCGTTCTCATGGTTCTTTCCTTTTCGACGTTTTCCTCAGACCGGATGCGCCAGGTCTCGAGACATTGGACATGGCGGCCGGGGGAATGTTCCCCGTCCGGCCAAACGGCGCCCCGGGAAAATGGCGGAGCCGCGCCGGTGCCGGGACGCCGAAGGCGGCTCCCAGAACATAGGTTACGTCGACGGCCGGGCAACTGCAACAACAGGTTTGCGCCGAGGCCAAAGTCGGAGCCGGATGCCCGCATCCCCCTCAAAGCCAGCCCGAATTCTCTTTGCTGGGGCGCGCGCGCGTGGTATCCTCCCGGAAGGTGTCAAACGGGCGCCCGGAAGCGCCCTGAAAGTCGCTGTCTCCGGACAATGATCCGCTCAAGGTCCGCAATGCCCCGCACCTTTCGGCCGGCCAGATCCCGCTCCCGGGTCCTCGGCCTCGCCGTTTGCCTCGCACTGGTCCTCATGGTTGCCGATCTGCCGGCCCAGAACGACCTTCCCATCCGGGCGCGCGTGACGAAGAAGCCCCGCCAAACGCGACAGGCCCCCGCCCCGGACGAAGACGAGGAGAGCTTGGTCCGCCCGGACCAGAAAAAGCCCCCAGAACAGTCGAGACCCCGCCCCACCCCTTCGCCGCCAACGGCGCCCCTTTACCTCCGCTATCCCCCGGACCAAGTGGTCGTGGGCGCCGTGGGCGACGACTGCATTTTGACGCGGCTGGAGCTGGAGCGAATCCTGTACCCGAACCCCAACCGGCGGCCCCGCCGGCCCGCGGATGAGATTCTGGTCAAGGAGTTCGACCGCCAGCAACGGCTGGCCGAGGGCCTAGCTTTGCAGGAATGGGCGGTGCTGAAGGCCTTGGCCCTCCTGGCAGAGTCGGCGGGGCTCAAGGTGACGAAAGAAGAGGCCGACGCTCGGCTCGCGGAACTCAGTGCAGGAGTCCTCGGGGCGGGAGGAGACGACCCCGCGGTGCGCGCTTCGCACGCCATCGGCATACCTGAAGAGGAACTGCGACAACAGATGGTAGAAGCCCTTCTGATCGACAAGTTCATTCTGTCCGAGATAGAGAGACTGTTCACGGAACAGGACCTGCAAGCCATCTACCGTCGAGACCCCGGCCGCTATGCGACACCGATGCAGGTGCGCGCTTGGACGATATTCCGAGACATCGACCCAAGCGCATCGGGCGCCGAGGTCAAAGAGATCCGCGAGAAGTTCAACGACGTCCGCAAGAGAGCCGCCAAGAAGGAGGGCCAGGATTTCCAGGAGATCGCCCGCGAGGAATCCGACACGCCCAACGCGCACGCGACCGGCGGCGACATGGGATGGATCGACTTCTCCGTACCCATGGACAAAGACATCACCCGCACGCTGCAGCGACTCAAGGTGGGCGAGATCAGCAACATCGTCCGCTCGGAAGCGGGCCTCCACATTCTCCGTGTCACCGAACGGCGCGAAGCGATGGGTCTGACCTACGACGAGAGCGCCCGCAAACGCGTCACCGACGAGCTCATCTACACGTACAAGCGCGACAACGCCACGCGGATTCTCAAGACCGCGCCATTCTCCGTTCAACTGAATCCGAGCGGACTCCGACTCGCCGGGGAAAAAGACGTTCCCGCCCGACAAAGGAGGCCCCGTTCCTCGTCGAAACCCGCGGCGGGCGTCCTTCCCTGAAAGACGTTCTTCTCTGTTGTGCCATGCGCGCGCGGCGCTCGCCGCTGTTGTGAAATCGCCTGTAGCCAATCCCTTCACATTCCATCCGGAAGAAGGTATAGAGGGAGAAGGCCACAATCGAGGAGGGCGTTCTATGGCGTCAGACTCCACTACCGGAAGCGACGGGCTGCAACCGGGAACGCGCCTGGGCTGGATCGGCACGGGGGTCATGGGTTTTCCCATGTGCGGCCACGTCATGGACAAAGGCTACGCGGCAACCCTGACCAACCGCACCAAGGCAAAGGCCCAGGGGCTTCTCGACCGGGGCGCGACGTGGGCCGATTCGCCGCGCGAGGTCGCCGAGGCTTCCGACATCGTCTTCACCATCGTGGGATTTCCCTGCGACGTGCGCGACGTCTACTTCGGCGAGAACGGCGTTCTGGCGGGCGCCCGCCCCGGAGCCATCCTCGTTGACATGACGACCACCGAGCCAAGCCTGGCGCGCGAGATCTACGACGCCGCAAGGGCGCGCGGAATCTACGCCGTCGACGCGCCCGTCTCGGGCGGGGACGTCGGCGCGCGGAACGCCGCGCTGTCGATCATGGTCGGGGGAGATCCCGAGGTCGTCGAGCGCATTATGCCGCTCTTTGAAACCATGGGGAAGAACATCGTCCACCAAGGCGGGCCGGGAGCGGGGCAGCACACGAAGATGTGCAACCAGATAG